>DYDL01000265.1 GCA_020717925.1 Desulfocapsa sp. | reverse complement strand
GCGCGACGTCAACACCATGCACCTCTGGGGCATGTAGGCGGCGCCGGCGCCGATCCCGGAACGAGGCGATCCCGGAGCGAGCCAGGGCCCCGCGTCCATCGACGCGGGGTCCCTGTTGTGTGCGCCCAGCATGGGCGCGCGATCCTGGAGGTGCAAGTCCTCCCGTGAGTTGGCCACAACGAGCGAAGCGAAGCTCTCGTGGCTAAGGGCCAGGCGGCGTAAATGAGGCGGTTGTGCGGTGAAGGACCGCGTTCTTACCTGGGGAGATCTCGCCTCGCGCCTGAAAGGGCGACGTCGTGTCAGCGGCGGAGCGAGAAGTCAGCCGAGGCCGTAGTAGGCGGTGCGAGCCGCCGAAGGGCCGAACGTCTTCAGCTCCTCCAGCAGAAGAGCCGTATTCTCGCTGAAAAACGCGCTGTCCAGGCGACTCTCGATCACGCAACCCGGCAACCGGCGGTCCACCGCCAGCACCGAGGCCGTGATGAACTCCAGCGATCCGTTGGAGTCGTGCACGTTCCTCGACCGCGGCAACGCATCGAACATCTGGCCCGTCTGCGCAACCGTGCACAGCAACGGATAGTAGCTCCGCTCGCCCTTCCGCTTGCGGTTGAACCCCACGGCCGCCCCTTCGGCATGACGGCGGGTCGACACCACGCTGCCGTCGAAGTCCAGAGTCACCCGGTGGAGCTTCTCGGCGGCCAGCCGATCGAGGACCAGCGTGCGGCTCATCTCCTGCAGGTTGGTGATCGTCGCCACGTCGACCGACCGCAGGCGGCGGCTCAACGTCGCGGTCGATGGCAACCGGCGCAGGCCCAGCACGCGCAACACCAGCGGGTCGTCGTTGTAGAACTTCACATCGTCCAGTTCGCGGTAGCCCAGAATGATGTGGATGACCAAGGTCAGGAACAACTCGGGCAACTTGAAGTCGCCGATGCCAAAGACGTGACGGCAGGCGTGGCGAACCCGGCCTCGCAGATCCAGCCGCTCGAAAAGGACCTGGAAGAGCACCAGGCCGCTGGCCGAGGTCAGGGTCTGGTCGGTGAAACGGACGGCGGGAACGGCGTGGACTCGGCTCAGAATCGGTGCTTTACTGGATCTCATGAAAGAAGGCTTCCTCTGACATGGTTTTTGGTGACTTCGTAATCCCATAATCCCATGTCTGGAGCCGTCTTTCACCCGTTTCAGCCCTTTCGAGCGCTCGGATTTATGCAATCATGGGGGAAACTTAGAAGAAGTGGAGATGAACATGCATCGATCGCCAATAAACGATATGACCATCAAGGCTATGGTTATTGTTGCAGCAGCGACCCTGTATCCCCGCAGTATCGATGCACAAGAGATAATCAGGAATGGCGCGCTCTCCCCTCAAGTGAATCGGCTCGAAGACAGTTCATTCGATATTGACATATCGATCGGCGTTGAGGCTGACGATGACCGATATATGTTTGGGGCGATTGCGGATGTGTGCATTGTAAAAGATGGCTGCATCTTTGTTCTGGATAGAGGCTTTAAACGAGTTCAGGTGTACGGCCCAGATGGGAGCTATCTCAACACGATTGGACGCGCTGGCCCCGGTCCCGGTGAATTTCAATATCCAGCGGCAATTGCATTGGACGACACGGATCTTCTTTATGTTCTTGATCGGTACGACATTATCATTTATAACAGGAAGGGTGAATATTTAAGTCAGTTTCGCCCAGAAATCAAGGGGGCGGGAATGCCCCGATCCATTGCCATCGACTTTAGTGAGAATATTATTATTACGAGATACGACGTGTTCGATGAGACAGTGATACATGCATATGACAAACACCACAGAAAAATTATCGATTTTGGCGATCCCTATTCGAAGGGGCTTGAGGATGACGCGGGTGTTCAGTCAATGGTTGCCGGGGGGCAAGTATCTGTAGATTCGAAGGGGCGAATTGTGTACTCACAGGCATTGCCGTATGAAATCAGGCGGTATGATCAAAACTTCGCCTTAGAACTCTTGATATTGCGCGACAACGATTTTATGTCTCCCCCAATCAAAGAGGATGTCGGTGGCGGAATGCGGGTACTGCCGACTTCATTTTCACGCAAGGTGTTATCCCTTCCAGATGGCAGAATCGCAAACGTTGTGAAGATCAGGTCGGAAGAGAATCCAGCGATAGGAACCCTGATCGACATATTTTCGGATGAAGGTTTATTGCTAACAAGCGAGCAGCTTGAGGGCGATGTTCACATAGCGGCCGTCGATGCCATCGGGAGATTTTATATTATTGACTCGCGCGAAAGTGTCAAGCTTCTGCGTGCGTCCCTTAACGAGCAGCAATATGAGGAGGTCTGGCGATGAAATTCATCATTCTAATCCTGATGTTCATGGCGGTTACTTTGGTGGCGCCCGAAAACGCGAGCGGCCAGTATTGCTGGAATTGCGATTGGGAGGGAACTACTTGTCTCAATGATCAGCTGAGTGGTGTCGAGGGGTGTACGGGCGCGTGTATTGTGTGGGGCCAGTGTGGCGTTGCGTCCCGGGCGGCCACCCAAACTCCCCCACCTGTGGCCACCTCAAAATCCCCCACCCAGCCTGAGCTGAACCTCGTCTGACCGCCGGTTCTGCCTCGACGGGACGTTACCCTTACCCCCTCACCAAACTGAGGGGAGACAGGAGTGAACGTCTTGAAGGAGCACAAGCGCCAAGCTGTTGAAACGCTAGTCAGTTGCGGGATCGGCCACCGCGAGATCCACCGTCGTACCAAGGTTGATCGCAAGACGATCCGGCGGTATGCGGCCGGTTCAAAATCCCCCGGGGTGGCCACCGGCTCCGAGGCCAGCGCCCCTGAAAATCCCCCACCCCGGCCACCGGCTCCGGATGCGGCCGGCACCTCGGCCTGCGAGCCGCACCGGCCTTGGATCGAATCCCAGGTCCAGCTCGGCCGCAACGCCGTGAGCATCTACCAGGACCTGATCGAGGGGCACGCATTCCAGCATCGCTACAACTCGGTCAAGCGGTTCGTGTCGAAGCTGAAGGCCCGGGAGCCGGAGCGGTTCGACGTGCTGGAGTACCTGCCGGGCGAGGAATGCCAGGTGGACTACGGCCAGGGTGCGCCCACGCTGTGGAAGCCGGGCGAGTACCGCCGGCCGTACCTGTTCGTGATGACGTTGAAGTACTCGGGCAAGAGCTTCCGCAAGACGGTGTGGAAGACGAGCCAGGAGATCTGGTGTCGGTTGCACGAGGAGGCCTTGTAAACGCCGGAGCAAAAGTGCGGCGGGCGCCGGTCCAAAAGTGCGGCACCCAC
>DYDL01000264.1 GCA_020717925.1 Desulfocapsa sp. | reverse complement strand
CAGGCCGGCCGGCCCGGCGCCTATGATAACGACATCAACGGTCTGTTCGGTCATGATTGATACCCTTTATTGTTGCGCAGGCGGATAGTCTGTAGGTGTTTAGCCTGTTAGCAACTGCAAACACCCTGACCAACCTGTCTGGCTCCAAATCTTTATGGTTATCGTATCTGGACCAGCCGGAAGCCCAGGTTGTCGGCCAGATGGCTGGGCAAATAGGGGGCTCGCGCCGCTGAACGGCACGCGGCAGGATGTGAATCAAAGCCACCGCCGCGCGCCACCCGGTTATCGCCAGTAGCCGGCCCGGTTGGGTCCGTGAGCGGGCCGGCATCGTAGACCTCCTGGTACCTGTCCTGCACCCATTCCGCCACATTGCCGTGCATGTCGTACAGGTCGAAGTCGTTGGCCAGCTTGCCCTTGACATCATGGGAGTTTTCATTAGAGTTAGCGCAATACCATCCCATCTTCTCCAGGTTACTGTCCAAAATATTTTCATCACAGCCCAGTTCACTGATCTCACCGTTGGCAAAGGGTGCGCTGCTGCCGGCCCGGGCGGCATACTCCCACTCCGCCTCGGTAGGCAGCCGGTAGGTTGTGCCATCATCGACGCGCTGCTCATATTCAGTGATAAAGTCCTGCACCTCGTCCCAGGTGACGTTCGTCACCGGGCATTGCGGGCAGGAGGCGTGCGTGGAGGGGTTGTCGCCCATGATCTGCTGCCACTGATCCTGAGTGACCTCGGCATCCTGCAGATAGAAAGCATTGGTGATAGTTACCTCATGCAATGCCTCATTGTCCGATCGTCCGAGTTCGCCGCCGTCCGGGCTATCCGGGCTGCCCATATCGAATGTCCCGGCCGGCACCAGGACGAAGTGCATGCCGTTCAGACCAGACGACTGCTCGTCGCCCTCCTCTTCCTCGATCACCTTGCAGTTCGACAGTGACAGGAGGAGAACAAGCCCCGCCGTCAAGCCGAGCAACCCGCGTCCGGACCACCCGCCCCCTACCATTTTCCCCATGCGCCATATCGTCATTGCTGTTCACCGTTGTGGTCTTTTTCGCCCGGAAGGGCCAATTGCAACATCGTGAAAAAGCCGGCGTTGGCCGGACAAACCAATAGACAGAGCATAGCAAACTGAATAGAATGACGCCACTTGAAACTCCGCGAAAAAATCTGGAGCATACAGCCACGCGCCCATGCAGTACATTGCCGACCTCCATATCCACTCCCCGTTTTCCCGGGCCACCAGCCCGGCCGGCAACCTGGCCGGACTCTTTGCCTGGGCCCGGGTCAAGGGCATCCATCTGCTGGGGACCGGTGACTTCACCCACCCCGGCTGGTTCAGCCAGTTGCAGGAGCAGCTCGTCGAGGCGGAGCCGGGCTTTTTCAGGCTGCGCAACGAGACCGTGGTGCCGGCCCTGGCCGGGGTGACGCCCGAGGCGATCCCGGTGCGCTTCGTGCTCACCGCCGAGATCTCGAGCATCTACAAGAAGCACGGCCAGGTGCGCAAGATCCACAACCTGCTCTTTGCCCCGGACTTCGCCGCAGCCTCCCGGATCAACGCGAAGCTGGCGACCATCGGCAACATCGAGGCGGACGGCCGCCCCATCCTCGGTCTCGACGCCCGCGATCTGCTGGAGATCGTCCTGGAACGGGCGCCCGGGGGCTTCCTGGTGCCGGCCCACATCTGGACCCCCTGGTTCTCGCTTTTCGGCTCCAAGTCGGGCTTTGACCGCATCGAGGAGTGCTTCGGCGACCTCACCGACCACATCTTCGCCCTGGAGACCGGCCTGTCATCCGATCCGGCCATGAACCGGCTGGTCTCGTCGCTAGACCGCTTCACCTTGATCTCCAACTCCGACTGCCACTCCCCGGCCAAACTGGGCCGCGAGGCCAACCTCCTGGCCACCGGCTTTGACTTCGTCGCCCTGCGCGAGGCCCTGAAACATCCGGCGGATGGCGGTTTTCTGGGCACGGTGGAATTTTTCCCAGAGGAAGGAAAGTACCATTTCGACGGCCACCGCAAGTGCAACGTCTGCCTCGATCCCCACGAGAGCCGGGCCACCAACGACCGCTGCCCGGTGTGCGAGCGGCCGCTCACCATCGGCGTCAGCCACCGGGTGCTGGAGCTGGCCGACCGCGAGCAACCGGTCTACCCCGCGGGCGGCGGGGTGGTCCACAGCCTCATCCCCCTGCCCGAGGTCATCGGCGAAATCATGGGCCGCGGGCCGGCGACCCAGGGGGTGATGACTCAGTACGCCAAGGTGATCCAGCGCTTTGGCTCGGAATTCAACCTCTATTTGCAGACCCCGGTGGAGGAGATCAACCACTTCTCCCCAATCCTGGGCGAGGCAATCCTCCGCATCCGGGGCAGCCGGGTGCGCCGCCACCCCGGCTATGACGGCGAGTTCGGCACGATCACGGTCTTTGCGGAAGGCGAACTGGAAAAGCTGGCCGGTCAGAAGAGCCTCTTTGCCAACGGACCGGTACGCCAACCCAAAAAGCACAGCCCTCCGACCGGGCCGCTGCCCGACATGCCTGCTCCTGGCGGGATGACAACGCCACCAGCCGCTGGCCCCAACTCACCCCCCAACTCTGCACAGGAAGCGGCCGCCACCAGCCGGGCCGCCCACATCCTGGTTAACGCCGGACCCGGCACCGGCAAGACCTATACCCTGGTCGCCCGACTGGCCCGGTTGCTGGCCAGCGGCGAGGTCCGGCCCGAGCGGGTCGCGGCCATCACCTTCACCAACCGGGCCGCGGCCGAGGTCCGGGCTCGTCTCGCCAGGCAGGCGATCCCGGGCGCTGACACCGTGTTTGTGGGCACCTTCCACCGCTTCTGCCTGCAATGGCTGCGCCGTGAAACGACAAACAGCGCGGTGATCGGCGACGACCAGCGCCAATTGCTGCTAAAACGACTGTTTCCGGAGCACGGACGCACGGATCGTGAGGAGTTGGCCCAGGCGATTATTGAACATTTTCACCACCTGGCGGTTACGTCAGTGGCCAGCGAACCAGAGCCCCCCCCCGAGGTGCGGCGCTACCTGGCGGAACTGGCCGTTCATGGCTGGCTCGACATCGAGTCGGTTATTCCCCTGTTTGTCAGCCGGCTGCAGGCCGAGCCCGACCTCCTGGAAACGGTGCGTGAGCACCTCGGGCATCTCTTTGTCGATGAATTCCAGGATCTGAATCAGGCCCAGTACCAGTTGGTGCAACTGCTGGGACAAGGGGCGCAACTCTTTGCCATCGGCGACCCGGACCAGGCTATTTACGGCTTTCGCGGCAGCGACC
>DYDL01000263.1 GCA_020717925.1 Desulfocapsa sp. | reverse complement strand
TAATTTTTAGGATATTAGCCGATTCGCTTTGCGTTTGGTAAGAGAAAATTATTAAGAACGCATATTTATTGTAATCCGCTTAAGGCGGAAATACCGGCCTGTGGTGGGCGTCCGTGCTAAGATGGAATTTAACTCTAGTGACGACATCGTGGTATGGCACGATGAGTTTTGTTAACAACGCGTGACTCCATCTTTTCTGCGCCCCCTGGCAGGCGCTGTCAAAGGTATGTTTCTGTCAGGCGAGACTTGGAAAGGCGCGTACGGCGGTCAACCCCTTTGCATCCAGCGCAAAAGTAGAGCATAGTAGTTAATCATGATTTCCTTTGTCCTTATTGCCCTGATTTTCCTGCTTGCCGGTTTCACCCAGGGGGTGACGGGCTTTGGCTCGGCCCTGGTGGCCATGCCGCTTCTGCTGCTTTTCCTCGACGCCCGCACCGCGGCCCCGCTCTGCGTATTGAACGGCCTGGTGATCACCGGCTATCTCTGCCTGCGGCTTACGACCCACATGGACTGGCGCAAGATTATGCCCCTGTGTCTTGGCTGTCTGCCCGGCATTTATGTGGGGGTAATTTTTCTTAAGCAGGCGGATGATCACCTCTTTCGGCTGCTGCTGGGCGGCATGCTCATCTTTTATGCCGCTTACAGCCTGCTGGCCCGGCCCCATCCCCGGCCCATTCATCCGGCCTGGGCTTATGCGGCCGGCTTCGGTACCGGCGCCATCGGCTCCGCCTTTTCCGCCGGCGGCCCGCCCACCATCATCTACGCCTCCCTCACCGGCTGGAGCAAGGAGGAGATCAAGGCAACCTTTTCGGCCTTCTTTTTCGCCACTGGCATCTGCATTGCCACTGCCCATGCCTTTACCGGCCTTACCACGCCTTTTGTGCTCCGCCATTTCGCGGTTTCGGTAACTTTCGTTCTGGTCGGGGTCTGGCAGGGCGCGGTTTGCTCCGCCAGGATCTCCAGGAGCCTCTATCTCCGCATAGTGCTCATGCTCCTGATCGGCATGGGATTGCTGATGCTCGGCTCAGCGCTGCTGTAGACGGGTGGCAACAGGAGAGATTCCTTGGTACTATGAACTAACCATGCGACTGGCGACAGCACAGCAGATGCGCAACCTCGATGCCGCGGCCTGCAACGACTTCGGTATTGCGGGAAGCGTGCTTATGGAAAACGCGGGCCGGGCCACGGTGGAAGCCATTGTGCGGCGTTGGGGAGAACCGACCGGCCGGGGCTTCGGCATTCTGATTGGGCCGGGCAATAACGGCGGCGACGGGCTGGTGATCGCCCGCCTGCTCCATGAGCGCGGCGGACACCCCACGGTCTATCTGTTGGTTGCGCCCGACAAGGTCAAAGGCGACGCCGCCATCAACCTGGCCAGGGTGCGGCAACTGCCGATTCCCGTGCTCCCGGTGGTGGATGAAGAGGCCCTGGTCTCGGCCATTGCCGGGTTGGCGGCACATTTCCTGCTGGTGGACGCCCTGTTCGGCACCGGATTGCAGCGGCCGGTGGCCGGCCTCTTTCTGGCCATGATCGAGGCGGTCAATCACTGTGGCCGGCCGGTGGTGGCGGTGGACCTGCCCTCAGGGCTTAACTCCGACACCGGCCTGGTGCTCGGGGAATGTGTGCGGGCCGATCTCACCGTTACCCTGGGGCTGGCCAAGCCTGGGCTTTTCCTCTCTCCGGGTCGGGAACTGGCCGGCGCGTTCGAGATTGTGGATATCGGCATCCCGGCCGCGGCCCAGGATCGGTTCGGGCCATATCTGGAAGCCTTGGAGGCAGGCACCATGGGCCGCTTGCTGCCAAGGCGCGCGGCAACGGCCCACAAAGGCAGTTGTGGCCATCTGCTGGTGGTGGCCGGTGCCACGGGCAAGACCGGCGCGGCCCTGCTTGCCGCCCGGGCAGGCTTGCGCGGTGGCGCCGGCCTGGTTTCCATGGCCGTGCCTACGGATTTGAACCTGATTTTTGAAATTGCCCTGGCCGAGGCCATGACCCTGCCCATGCCAGGCTCGGACGCGGGTTGTCTCTCGGTTGTCAGCCTGGCGGCGATGCGCGCGGCCCTGGCCGGCAAACAGGCGGTGGTTCTGGGCCCGGGACTTGGCATTGCCCGGGAGACCATGGAGCTGGTGGTCACCCTGTACCGGGAGACCGCATTGCCCATGGTGGTGGATGCCGACGGCCTCAACTGTCTGGTTGGGCAGGCTGACCTGCTTGGTCAGGCCGGGGCTCCGCGCATTCTGACGCCGCATCCCGGGGAAATGGCGCGGCTGCTGGGCATGAGCGTGACCCAGGTGCAGGCTGATCGTCTCGCCATTGCCCGCGATTTTGCCCGGGCGCACGGGGTTGTCCTGATCCTGAAAGGCGCGGCTACCGTGGTCGCGGCCCCGGACGGCCGGGTGGCGGTCAATGCCAGCGGCAACGCCGGCATGGCCGCCGCCGGCATGGGTGACGTGCTCACCGGCCTTGTCGGTGCTTTGCTGGCCCAGGGTTGCGGGGCGTGGGAGTCCGCCTGCCTTGGGGTGTTTGCCCACGGCCTGGCCGCGGACCGTTTGGCCGTGCATATGCGCTACGGTTATCTGGCTTCGGAAGTGGCCGACGAGTTGCCAACAGTACTTACCGAACTGGCGGAGCATGTTTCGTCGGACTTAAGTTTATCCTAATCAAGGAGAATAAAATGCTGCAGGCCAAGGATATCATGACCCGCGAGGTGATCACCGTACCTCTTGCCATGCCGGTGGAAGAACTCGCCGCCCTGCTGTGGGAAAAGCACATCAGCGGCGCGCCGGTGGTGGACGCGGCCGGGGTCTTTGCCGGCGTGGTGACGGAGAGCGACCTCATCGATCAGAGCAAGCGCTTCCACATTCCCACCGTGGTTTCCATTCTCGACTCGGTGATTTTTTTGAAAAGCGCCCATAAGATTGATCAGGAGATCAAGAAGATGACCGGCACCACGGTGGCTGACATCTGCTCACGGCAACCAATCACCATCGGTCCGGATACCCCTTTGGACGAGATCGCCACCGTCATGGCCGAAAAGGGTGTGCATACCCTGCCGGTGCTGGCGGACGGCCTCCTGGTGGGGGTGGTTGGCAAGTCGGATATCATCCGCTCCATGAGCCGCGCCGGCCGGCCGGGCAATTAAGGGCACGGTAGCCATTATGCAACAAAAGATGACGTTGTTTCATCCGCGGTTTGGCAAGCGAGACCACCAATGAGCGACAGCAAGCATCAGGGCAGGGATGGGGCAACCTTGGATTCCTCCAACGGCGAGGAGTTGCGCGACATCACCGAGCGTAACCGCGCCGAGACGG
>DYDL01000051.1 GCA_020717925.1 Desulfocapsa sp. | reverse complement strand
TGATGGGCACCACGAAAAGCGCGGTATCACGTCTGGAGGCAGCGGGCAAGCATGCCCCTTCGCTGACAACGCTCAAGAAATACGCGCGCGCTGTCGGCTGTCGTTTGGAGATCAAACTCGTGCCAAACACTTCTGCAACCCAGCGCTCAACGCGGGCTGCTAAAAAGCATGCGGCCGGGTAACTGATTATCACCCTGGCCGATTTGAAGGCAAGCCTGTAGCGGCAAGGGGGGGTGTTTCTCTGTTTCATCAACAACCGTACCGTCGTAACGTTATGGCGAGTATTTGCAGATATTGCATGAGGGGACCAGGGCGCAGCGGTAGGTCTGTTTTTGGCGGCAATGCTGATACGTTACCGGCTTGGCGTGTCAGAAATAATAATTGCAGATTTTAATGTATTGGAGGTAAGGTCAGACGGCTACAGAGATTGACCATGAGTTGTGAATGAGGCGCGCACCATGTCCATGAAGCCAGCCATTTTCGAGACCCACGAAATCCGCCGCTTGTACGACGAACCCAGCGAAACCTGGTGGTTCTCGGTGGTAGACATCATTAAGGTTTTGATCCAGCAGACCGACTACCAGACGGCACGCAAGTATTGGAACAAGCTTAAAGAGCGGCTGGGCAAGGAAGGCAGTCAACTGGTGACAAATTGTCACCAGTTGAAAATGACTGCGGAGGACGGCAAGCAGCGTCTCACCGACGTGGCCACCGCCGAAACCTTGCTGCGTTTGGTGCAGTCCGTCCCCAGCCCCAAGGCGGAACCGATCAAACTCTGGCTGGCCAAGGTCGGCTACGAGCGCATGCGGGAGATGGCTGACCCCGGCCTGTCGCTGGATCGCGCCCGCGAAACCTGGCAGCAGCACGGGCGTAGCGAGAAGTGGATACAGCAGCGCATGACCGGGCAGGAGACGCGCAACAAGCTCACCGATTTCTGGGGCAACCACGACATCAAGAAAGGCGATGAATTCGCCATCCTGACCAACATCATCCATCAAGAGTGGTCGGGAGTGAGCGTAAAGTCGCACAAGGCGATGAAGGGTTTAGAGGATCAAAATCTGCGCGACCACATGAGCGAGGCGGAACTGATCTTCACCGCGCTGGCCGAGTTGTCGACGCGGCAGATTGCCGAGACTGAAGACGCCACCGGCATGGACGAAAACAAGGAAGCCGCCACCAAGGGTGGGACGATTGCCAAGCAGGCACGCCAGGCGCTGGAGCGAAAGACCGGCAGGCCGGTGGTGTCTGGTGACAATTTTCTGCCGCCGGGCAAGGGCTCTCGTCCAAAAGCTGTTAAGAAGGTCGTGAAAAAAAAGAATGACAAGATTGCCGGAAAATAGTTCTGTCCCGTTTTTGCACAGACTGGAACTTGGCTGTAAACGGCAAGAAACCTTTTCCAATCAAGGGACTTGACCAATGAGAATCGCAGAAATCACTCCACAACCAAACTGGATGTTGTCCGTCGTTGCGGACGATGGGCGTGTTGGCAATTTTGATGTTAGCCCCTATCTGGAGTATGAGGCGTTTGCAGCCCTGCAAGATCAGGTCGAATTCATGAAGGTTTTCAATGGCGGATACTTTGTTGAATGGGATTGCGGTGCTGATTTGTCAGCCGACACCATTGAGGGACGATGGCAGGTGGTAGGCAAAGCAACTCCACTGAAAGTTGCCTAATAACCAACATTACAGCGCCGGGAAACTCTTCAAATCCCGGTGGTGCTAGCCTGGGAAAAAAGTTAGTGAACTAATGAACAACGTCCCGGGGGATGCTCCCAAGTACACAATCACACGTGTAGAGAATGCGGACAGAAAGCCATATTCCATTAGAGCGACAGTTTTCACCTGTCCCCAAAAGCCAAGAAGATGCGGAAAGTGACGAAATTCTCTCGAGTTGGGGCCATGTCAAACTAAAAACTTGGGATGATATGGACCGCGAATTTCGTTGTGTCATTCTGGCGGAAGCAGGTGCTGGGAAGACCGAGGAATTACGGCAACACGCGAGTGTACTTGCAAGCCTAGGGAAGTCATCTTTCTTCATCCGTATCGAGGATATCGAAGCCGATTCCTATAATGCATTTGAGATAGGCGAGGAAGCCCAATTTCAGACATGGTTGCAATCGACGGGGGAAGCATGGTTTTTCCTGGATTCTGTAGATGAGTCACGGCTCGAAAATCCAAGAACCTTCGGAAAAGCGCTGCGCCGCTTTGCCAAAGGCATAGAAAGAGGTGCGCACAGGGCGCACATCTACCTCTCTAGCCGACCCTACGCATGGCGTCCGAAAGAAGATCGGAGACTTTTGGATGAGATTTTCTTTCTTGCGGCCCCACAGGAGGGAAAGGGCGGCGAAGAAAGTCAGCAATCTGACCCCCAAAGCGCGCTTACGATTTATTCCATGCGCCCCTTGGATAAAGAAAGGATTCGGCGCTTTTGTGTGGCTCGTGAAGCGAAGGATATCGATCGTCTGTTGCATGAAATTGAACGTGCCAATCTTTGGAGTCTGGCGGAGCGCCCATTTGATCTCGAAAGTATTCTGGCCAAATGGGAAGGGGACAATGCCCTTGGTGGCCGCCTGGAACTCTTCCGCCACAACATTGACAAGCGGCTACGCGATGATCACAACAGCGACCGCGCCCAGCGCCAGCCGCTGAATCTTGAGCAGGCAAGAAAAGGTGCGCGTCGTCTGGCAGCCGCCGTTATTCTGACTGGCCAGGTAGGTCTAAATGTGCCTGATGCTGCACCGGTCAAACCGGGTATCGAAGCAGAATCTGTCCTCGCTGATTGGGATCCAAAGGATGTTCGCGTACTACTAGAACGCGGAATTTTTAACGACATAATTTATGGAGCAGTTCGGTTTCGAAATCGGGATGTGCGCGAACTGCTTGCAGCTGAATGGTTCGAGGGTTTACTGAAATCGGGTAACAGTCGCTATTCGGTCGAAGCCCTATTTTTCCGTGAGCAATATGGCGAAGAAATTGTAACCCCCCGACTTCGGCCGATTTTGCCATGGCTTATCCTGCTCGATAATGAAATTCGTCGCAGGGCGTTGGAATTTCATCCCGAAATTGCCGTCGAAGAAGGCGATCCGTCCCGACTTCCTTGGTTGGAAAGACGGAGGATTTTGGCAGACATCGTCCGCCGGATTGTTTCAGACGAGGATGATCGCTCCGCACGTGATAACAGCTCGATTGCACGGATTGCGAATCTAGATCTCTCGGAAGATACGCAGCAACTTATCGACGAATATCGTGACAACGACGATGCTATCTTCTTTCTTGGCAGGCTGGTCTGGCAGGGGGGAATGGCAATCTGCGTATCCCCTTTTGTTGCCATTGCGCTGGATAGTTCGCGAGGAATCTATGCCCGAAGAGTATCTGCCCGTGCAGTAATGACTTGTGGGTTTGTAGAGCAGAAACGCAGCTTGTGGCAAAGGCTTAACGAAAGTGATGCCCCGCTACCGCGAGGATTGCTCGCCGAGTTGGTTGAAGCAGCAGAGCCTGATAGCCACAGCGTCGAACAACTGGTGATTTCACTGGGTAAATTACCACCCTACGAACGATACAACGCTAGTGGTCTCGGTGATGCGCTTCATGCATTTGTCGAACGCTTGCCGGTTTGCGACGGTCAAGTGGAAATCTCCCAACTGCTCGATGGGCTGAACAGCTATCTCGACAGGGAACCATATGTCGAGCGTCAAGAATGCCATATTTCGAAGGAATACGCATGGCTGCTGAATCCTGCTACGCATGCGGTAGAAAGGCTGGTCGTGGCTCGAAGCGAGGTGGCGTTCGGGGTGACGGCCCTGTTTATTCTATTGAAGGTGCCTGCTGTGCGCTTTTGGTCTGGCAATGATTTCAGGGAGTACAAGAGTAATTTGCAGACACATGTCCCCGGTTGGCCAGAGCTTAATGACGCGCTTTACTGGGCCAGTATCGAGCAGGCACGGGCCGCAAAGGCAGTGAAAACTGGTGAACCGTTGACCGACGATTGGTCTATTTCATGGCTGGGCCATTATTGGGTCTTCGACACGGCGAGCCTGTCCAGGTTGCTCAACTACATACGTTTCCGCCAGTTGAAGGATGACAGGTTGGTCGCACTTAGCACGGCATTTAGGGTTTATGTGCAAACCGACAGGCCTGTAAACATTCTAACCAGCCTGCAAGATGCTGTTACTGATGATCATGTGTTACGAGATCAGTTGGAGATTTTGCTCAATCCGCCTGTGTCAGAGACGATGCGAAGGCACGAAGAAGAACAGGCAGAATTTCTACGAAAGCAGAATGAGGAGCAAGAACGAGAAAAGCAGGCTCGCGATACTTGGATAGCGGAGTTACGCGCTAATCCTGATCGAGTCCGCAATCCGCCGAACCTAAAGCAAGCCGAATTTGCCGAAGATCAATGTTGGCTGATGCTTGAATTGCAAGACCGTCGTTCAGCAACGGTCCGCTCTGAGTATGCGAATTGGCAGGGGCTCATTCCAGACTTCGGCGAAGCCGTCGCTCAGGCCTATCGTGATGCAGCCGTTAGCCTTTGGCGGCATTATGAACCGACCCTGCGTTCCGAAGGGGTTCAATACGATGGTAGCACGCCATATGCCCTGATCTTTGCAATGGCCGGGCTCGAGATTGAAGCGACTGAGAACACCGAATTTCCAGGCAATCTGGATGAAACAGAGGTGCGTCACGCTTTGCGCTACATCACCTGGGAACTTAACGGGTTTCCCCGTTGGTTTGAGCGTATGCATAGAGCATTTCCAACCTTGGTTGAAGAGGCTGTGATTCATGAATTACACTGGGAATTAGAGAGCACTGGCCCGGACAAGTCGATGCACTATATTCTGCACGATCTGGTCTACCATGCGCCTTGGCTGCATGCGTCCATGGCCTCAGTGATACTGGAATGGGTGGAAGCCAACCCCCCACACATCAATACCAGCCGACACTATTGCCTGCACATATTGGTCAATGGTGGAACCGATCCGGCCAAGCTGGCGGCGCTGGCTAGCCGACAGATAGCGCAGACCAATAACCCGGACAGCATTTCGTGGTGGTATGCACTTCGTGTTGATTGCGATCCGGGAAATGGCATCCCTGAAGTCGAACAGTGGCTGTCAGGTCTGAATGAAGGGGTGGCGATACGTGCCGCCCAGATCTTCGTTACAGCACTGATGGGTGGCAGACATGTGAGAGATGGGAGCCCTAATATTGGCCGTTTTCGCACAGCAGAGCACCTTAAATCACTATATGTCCTGATGCACCGATACATTCGAGCAAAAGAGGATATCAAGCGTGCGAATGGACGCGCATATTCCCCTGAATTACGTGATGATGCACAGGATGCACGCAACAGGCTGTTTAACCTTCTATCGGAAATTCCTGGTAAAGCGAGTTATACGGTCATCAAGCAGCTGATCCACGAACACCCCGATCCCGCTTATCGTCCCTGGATGGCAAAGCGCGCCTCCACGCGAGCCGAAGAGGATGGTGATCTGGAGCCTTGGACATCTGAGCAGGTCAGTGCCTTTGACAAGTCACAAACACTCACTCCCGCAACGCATCGTCAGCTCTTTGAGCTGGCCGTGCATCGCCTGCATGATCTGAAGAACTGGTTGGAACGTGGAAACGACAGCCCTTGGCAGACTTGGCAGCGCGCCAATGAAGAAACCGAGATGCGCACGTTGATAGCCGGTTGGCTCAACCAGCAGTGCCGCGAACAATACACGACCGCGCAAGAACCAGAGCTTGCCAACAGCCAGCGCATGGATATCTGGTTGCACAATACTAAGGTGCATTCACCGGTGCCTATCGAGTTAAAACTGCTCGATAAGGGTTGGACTGGCCCAAATCTGTGTGAGCGGCTCCGCAACCAGTTGGTAGGCGATTATCTGCGGGAGGAAAGCGCTGGGTGCGGCGTGATGCTGTTGGTCTGGCAGGGAAAAAAATCTGAAAAGCGATGGACGATCAATGGTCGTCGCGTCGGATTAAGTGAACTGGCCAGTGCCCTTAAACTCTATTGGCAGAGCATTACAGACGAATTCACCGGCGTTGACGCGATAGACGTTGTTGTCGTCGACTTGACTATAAGAGCACGAGTCAGCGATTCATGAGAAGAGCAAGGAGGGAGAACAGCAACGGAGTTAGTTTAATAACACGTCAAACCATTAAACTATTAATCTAACTCCGTTTTGTTCTTCTCTGTTCGCAGGGCCAGAGCCGAAGAGGTGCTATTGTATGAAAGCTAAGGATTTTGACAAAAAGTTTGAGTCAGGGGAAGATGTTACCGCTCATCTGGATTTGAGCCGGGCGCGCCGTCCCGAGCAGGATTGCAAACGGGTAAACATTGATTTTCCGGTATGGGTAATTCAGAAAGTTGACAAGGAAGCCAGACGCCTTGGGGTGAGCAGGCAGGCCCTTTTAAAGGTCTGGGTTGCGGAACGTCTTGAGGTAGGAGTGTATTGATTCTTTTTCCGGTTCCATCCTTGCTCGGGTCATCGTCTGCCTTGACCGTGGCCTGCTCCAAGGGGAGTTAGTTTAATAACTTAACTGTACAAGGGAGCCACGACAACATCACAGCAATGCGTTTATTCCATTAATGTCGGCTAAAGGCAGCACGGTCACCTTTTTATCTGCCTGCCAGGAATTATTGCCCGGATAGAGAATCCAGAGATGATCCAGGGCGAGATCGTCAATGGCGTTGCGCATGGAGCGGGTTATTGACGGCGCTTCGTTGAATTTGCATTCGACTCCATAGCGCTTCCCTTTGTGGAAGAAGAGCAGGTCCAGTTCGGCGCCGCTGTAGGTGGCCCAGAAATAGGCCTCGGCCGGCTGGATAGTCCGCAGTACCTGTTCCAGCGCAAACCCTTCCCAGGAAGCCCCCAGTCTGGGATGGCCCAACAGACTCTCCTGGTCCGGCAGGGCAAGGAGGCTGTGCAGAATGCCGGAGTCACGGATATACACCTTGGGAGCCTTGACCTGCCTTTTTTTCAGGTTCTCATGCCAGGGTTGCAATTGCCGCACCATGTAGGTGCCTGCCAAAATATCAAGATAGGAACGCACGGTTTTGTCCGACAAGCCCATGGACCGCCCCAGTTCGGTGGCGTTCCAGGTCTGGCCGTGCAGATGGGCCAGCATGGTCCAGAAGCGACGCATGGAGACGGCCGGGATGGTGATGCCGAGCTGCGGGATGTCGCGTTCCAGGAAGGTGCGCATGAATCCTTCGCGCCATTTCATGCTGTCTTCTGCCGATCGGGCCAGGAAAGAGCGCGGGAAACCACCGCGTACCCATAGTTTTTGCCATTCTTGCTTGCCGGTTTCCTCCAGGTCAAAACCGGCAAGCTCTACAAACTCGATCCGGCCTGCCAGGGATTCGGAAACCTTGCGGACGATTTCCGGCGAGGCGCTGCCCAGGATGAGGAAACGCGCCTGGTTTTCCGGGCGGTCCACCAGCACCCGCAAGGCATTGAAAAGCGAGGGCATGGCCTGAATCTCGTCAAGGACCGCCAGACCATGAAGGGAACCGAGAATGAGCTCCGGGTTTTGTAAGCGCTGCGCGTCCGCCCTGGATTCCAGGTCGAAATAATGGGCCTGCCGGTTTTCCCCGAACATCCTGGCCAGGGTGGTCTTGCCGCACTGCCTGGGACCGAGCAGGGCGGTTATCGGCGACCGGCGCACTGCCTGGGCGAGTTGTTCCAGATAGCTTGATCTTTTCAGCATGAATTATTTTATCATTGAATATTCGGAGTTGCAATCCGAATTATCGTATAGGCAAAATAGGCGGCGGCTGCAAGTGGACGTTCCCCATGTGCGGCTCATAACCGGTTGATGGATCATGATCCCCTTTGTTTTTTTTGTTCCTTTCCTCTGTTCCTTCTGATCAGAGATGCGTGCGGGGACTAAACTGTTACCCGGAGGCTGGGCTGGCAAACCACGGAACTCATCTGCCAGTGGACCTATGCGAGGTAAACAACGCAGAGTGTTGGTTATTCATTCAATATTAATTCGGCTTGGGCGAGGAGCGTTTCAGCGACATCCGGACGAAATCCTAGTTCGCGTAGTTTGACTTTCCGTTGCTCAAAGGACAGCCCTTGTTTCTTCCACTCGCGTACATCGGCAAGGACTTCCTTTTTCTTCTCTTCGGAAGGCATGTTCGCGGCGTTCAGACGAAGACGAATCCAAAGGGCCGGGATAGCAATGATCAGACCGATAATGGTTCCGGCAATGACCCCTCCCACACCTAAAGGCATACTCATCTTGCTTCTCCATGGGCAGGCAGTTATTTGGAAATATCTTTTACATGTTTTTCCACCAAGGCAACAATGTAGTCTTTGCTTTTTATAGCGCTCGGGATGGACAAAAGAGTCCCGTCGGTTGTTTTCAGGATGATGGCCGGCTTCATCCTGCCGTGAACCTTCTTGATTTCAGCCGAGGCGATATCTTGCCAATTCCTGTATACATCTTTTACTTTTATCCCTTCGTCGGAAATTTCAACTGAGAAATTTGATATTTTAATAAGTTTCCAGCAATTGTAAGCAAACCAACAAAACAAACCAAAAAATATGAATGGCCCTTGATCGGTCATTCTATACAAACTTGTATTCAACAAAGCGATTGCGCCGCCGGCAAGAGTAAGTGCGAATATAATATCGCAGATAACGCGTATTTTAAGGTTGGCAGATATTTTGAACTTATCCATTTTTCTTCTCCTTTTTTGTTTCACTCAATTCCCGTGCCCAGTAATTTACATGCCCGGTTGTTGTTCCTTTTAACTCTCCAGACTCAAATCCTTTTTTAACAGGGAGCCTTAAAAAATTCAAGGCTCCATTCCGAGTATGGAAAAACCGCCCAGTTGGGCCACGAAAAGGCTCTAGGGGAACGTTGTTCATTGGTTAACTAACCTTGTCAGCAAAAACTCCATCCGGCTCAGAGGTGCGATAGAG
Source organism: Desulfocapsa sp. (assembly GCA_020717925.1). Classification (GTDB taxonomy): domain Bacteria; phylum Desulfobacterota; class Desulfobulbia; order Desulfobulbales; family CG2-30-60-27; genus CG2-30-60-27. The sequence goes on along the minus strand of DYDL01000051.1, from coordinate 8,854 downwards.
GTCATTAATACCACTGTCAAAGGTGTTTTGTTCCGTTAAATTCGCCGCAAGAGCGGAGTTCACGGACACCCTCAATCATGGCGGAAAGGTTTTCTTGGTGAAGCCATCAACCAGTTCATTCTCTGCCTTCTGGCTTTTCATGCCACTTCTTATTGGCGGTCCATCCTTCACTTGCCGAAAAGATCGCGTCATGTTTAGGAATAAATGGTTTGTTGTCACGACAAGTTGTTTTATGACGAAATTTTCCTTTGTTTTTTACTCTCAATCCTCTGGTGCCGCATTAGATTGGGCGTCAGGCTTTAAGCCAGGCAGACTCGGTTGCGCCCTTGATTCTTGGCCTCGTATAGGGCTTTGTCAGAGCTTTCGATAAGGCGATCACGAAGGTGTTCGATGGAATCGCCGCAATTATTTGGCAGGGATGCTACCCCGATGCTTACGGTGATTTTTATGCCCTTACGAATTATTCCTCCGTTGCCATCGCGAATCATAAAATTATAACTCTCGATTTTATGGCGCAAAATTTCTGCGAAGGCTTCCGCTACCGCGGCCTCTGCCTCGGGCATCACCACCGTGAATTCCTCCCCGCCATACCGTGCCGGGAAGCAAATTTGCCCCTCGCTGGTCCGTAACCACTCTACATTCTCCTTCATCACCTTGGCAACGCTGATCAGGGCTTGGTCACCAATACGATGCCCATATTGATCATTGAATTTTTTAAAAAAATCGACATCGATCATCAACAGGCTCAGAGGATGACAATGTTTTTGCGCCAGGTGAATCTGTGCAAGGAGATAGTCGTCAAAGGCCCTGCGGTTGCTCAGGCTGGTAAGTCCATCGGTGCGGCTCAGATTGTCGAGCTTGGCAACGTCCTGTTCCATGGCGGAAACGACCTCTCGGAAAGCAACCCTTAAATCATTGATGATGGTTTTGGGATTGCGAGAGGCTTCGATGGTGGAGACGGTTTGCGCTTCCAGAGAGGTGACGTTGCCCTTGCGTTCAAGCAAAAGCTGCTGGAATTCTAAAAGAAGACGCTCGGATTCGTCAATCGTTTCGTTTAGTTTTTCGATATAAGGCGCGTTGAGGATTTTTTCGTTCTTTTTAACAACCTCCTTGAATTTTTCATCCGAGTACTCTTTGTTTTTTACAACTGTTAATAGTATGGACTGCAATTCCTGTTTTTGTTGGGGAGAGAGGAAATAGTGCTCCTTCATGGAGCGCATGAAAAGTATCATGGTACGCCAGCGGGCATCCGGTGGAACTCCCGCCTTGTCGAGCGACTGACACATACGCTGAGAACAAGAGAAAACGCATTGTTCTCTTTGAACGGTTGCCTGTTCCATTTTTTTCTCCGTTTTATACGCGGAACCTTCTTGCGGCATGTTTTAGTCCCATATTTGTTAGGACAACCGCTTGTGAAAATCCGGCGCTCTACTTTGTCGTTTGGATTTTATTTACGTTAATTTTTACGCTAACCTTGAATATGCCGTGACGGATGCATTGGAAAGGTGATATTGGTTAGGAGTATCGGCATTTGCCACGGCTTGCCAACTTACGTGGAAACGGAAATTGCTTGCCAGTGTTACCATTACCGTGCTCTAACTTGCTTCCTTAGTTTATAAGTTAGTAATGAATAATGATTATCCAATAATTACAGTAAGAAAATATACGGTGGAATGAAAAAGATTGCAAGGCAATTTTGAGTTTATTGTAACGTTTGGAACGTTGCTGCCTTAGTGATTTAATGGCACCGCGGATGGATACATCATGATTGCAAATACTGATTGCACCTGTCTGCCCAGCCAGCTATCATATCCTTATGAACAAAGCTTACCGCAAGACGCTGTCAGCCATTTTCTTGCAACCGGTTCCCATAGCTCTGGAATGGAGGTGTGTCGAAGCGTTATTTGTTGCACTTGGAGCGCAAGTTGTTGAGGGGAGCGGGTCAAGGGTTCGTTTCGTTTTGCATGGTTTCATTGGCACGTTCCATCGCCCGCACCCAGCAAAAGATGCGACGCCCTATCAGGTTCGCGACGCCCGATTTTTTTTGGAAAATGCAGGAGTGAAACCATGAGCACCATGACGTACAAAGGGTATGCCGCGCGCATCGAGTACAGCGACGAAGATCGTTGTTTTGTCGGTCACATTGCGGGAATCATGGACGTTGTCGGCTTTCATGCCGAGTCGGTCAAAGAGTTGTGTGCTGCATTTGAAGAGGCGGTTGATGACTATCTGGCAACATGTGAGAAGCTTGGTCGCGCGGCCCAAAAGCCCTATTCGGGCAAAATGATGTTGCGCGTTCCCCCCGAAGTGCACGCCCATGCCGCCATGATGGCAGAGGCCCATGGCATGAGCCTTAATCAATGGGCGGCATCGGTGATTGCCAAGGCTTCCTGATGGTTCATGGCTACAAGGGGGCGTTGTTTAATCGTTTAATGAGCTAATTTTTCAGCCAGTAGATTCTGTTGATTCAACAATTAAACAACGCCCCTTTTGACCGTCATATTGGGCTCTCCCATGTCAGATGGTAGAGCAAATGGCGTGCTGCTTTTTATGCTTTTTTCTTTGCAGGCGCCTTTTTCGCAACAGCTTTCTTGGCCGGCGCTTTTGCCGTGACAGCTTTTTTGGCTGGTGCTTTTGTGGCTACGGTTTTTTTCGCCGGCGCTTTTGCGGCAGCTTTTTTTGCAGGTGCTTTTGTTGCAACAGCCTTCTTGGCAGGTGCTTTCTTGGCTACGGTTTTTTTCGCCGGCGCTTTTGCGGCAGCTTTTTTTGCAGGTGCTTTTGTTGCAACAGCCTTCTTGGCAGGTGCTTTCTTGGCTACGGTTTTTTTCGCCGGTGCCTTTGCGGCAGCTTTTTTGGCCGGTGCCTTGGCGGCAACGGCTGTTTTTGCTGGTGCCTTGGCGGCAGCTTTTTTAGCGGTAGCTTTTTTTACGACCATATCCCTTTCCTCCCCCCTTTGTTTCCGTGAAAATTACGGTCTCCCAGCCAACTTATCATATAAAAACGCTGTTTGAGTTTTCAGCCAGCACGCCTCAAATGCATGAGATTTTCAATATTAGCTGATAATCTAACAAAAAGGCATATTAAAGTGAATAAAAACCTGTCACCATGTCGATTTTTGATGCTAGGGAGTAGTGCGGGGGGCGTTGGAGTAGTGCAGTGAAGGTTGTTTGATGGTTTAATGGAAGCATGGGTAACCATTTAAACTTATTAAATAATTTAACAACATTTCCTGGGAAATTACCGCTATTTTCTTTTTGTTGCTTTGCTAGCGCTGGGTCTGTTGTTGGTTGAGCAGTTGCCGTTCTACTCGCGCCTGCTGCTCTTCGAGTTGTTGCTGCTGGCGTTTTTGCCGATCTACATCTTGCCGCTGCTGGCGCACCTGTCGCTCTTCCAGCCTAGGTTGCAGGCGGCCCAGGGATTGCTCCTGGGACGCCTGTTGGTCGAGTCGCTGTTGTTCTCTTTGTACCTGCTGCTCTTCGAGCTGTTGCTGCTGGAGTTTTTGTTGAGCTACATCTTGCCGCTGCTGGCGCACCTGTCGCTCTTCCAGCATCGGCTGCAGGCGGCCCAGGGATTGCTCTTGGGACGCCTGTTGGTTGAGCTGCTGTTGCTCTTTCCGCGCCTGCTGCTCTTTGAGTTGCTGCTGCTGGCGTTTTTGTTGATCTACATCTTGCCGCTGCTGGCGCACCTGTTGCTCTTCCAGCATCGGTTGCAGGCGGCCCAGGGATTGCTCCTGGGACTTCTGTTGGTTGAGCTGTTGTTGTTCTTTCCGCGCCTGCTGCTCTTCGAGTTGCTGCTGCTGGCGTTTTTGTCGATCTTCATCTTGCCGCTGCTGGAGCTTCTGCCTTTCCTCCAGTCTCGGTTGCAGGCGGCCCAGGGATTGCTCCTGGGACTTCTGTTGGTTGAGCTGTTGTTGTTCTTTCCGCGCCTGCTGCTCTTCGAGTTGCTGCTGCTGGCGTTTTTGTCGCTCTTCATCTTGCCGCTGCTGGAGCTTCTGCCTTTCCTCCAATCTCGGCTGCAGGCGGCCCAGGGATTGCTCCTGGGACTTCTGTTGGTCGCGCCGCTGTTGCTCTTTCCGCGCCTGCTGCTCTTCAAGTTGTTGCCGTGGTCGGTCGCCCGCAATATCCGCCTGGACTTCGGGGACTACCTGAATTTCCTGCGCCCTTACACCCCGGCCAGGCACCGAAGTTACTGCCATCATGATCAGAATGATTATCGCAAGTAAAATGGAGCACTTCATTTTTTCCATCCGAGGATATAGCTTTTGCATGTAACTCGCTTGCGGTTGCCCTCTCCTTATAGAGTAAGAGCAGGTGCATAAAATAAACAAGAGGGAAGAATAGGGAACGCAGGAAGAAATAATCGCCCACGGAAGTGTTGCAAACCCGGTAAATTCAAGCAGCGCGCCCGCCTGTTGGTATATTCGCTGCCACATCGCGGGATGGATATCCGGTGCCATCCAATCGTTCGTGGTGCAATGCGCCCCATTGCCAGGACCGCAGACAACATCCGTAGGGAAGCATGGTTTCCGGATGGATGTTGTCAGCGGTGGTAGCGACGCAGGCAGATGAGTTCTGTGGTTTGCCAGCCCAGACCCTGGTAGAAGGCAAGGGCCGGGAGATTGTTGCGGTCGGCCAGGAGCTGCAGGCGCGAGACCTGATGCTGGCTGGCCCAGTCGCTTAGCGCTGCCATCAGCAGCCGGCCTATGCCGTGGCCGCGCCACTCTTTATCGACGACCACATCTTCCACCAGCAGGGAGAGGCCGCCCTCGGCCGTGGAAACCAGCAATTGCCCGGAACACATGCCAACCACCCGGCCATCAGCCTCGGCAACCAGCACCCGGCCCCGCTCGTTGGCCAGCATCAGGGCCAGGCCTTGCCGTTGCCGTCCCTTGTCGGCGATAAAGTCCTGTTCAATACTAAAGAGCACGGCCAGCAGGGCAACCAACCCCTCCAGGTCGGCCGTGGTCGCGGCGCGTATGCTCACCCGCAAGTCGGACATAAATTATCTTTCTGGCACTGACCTGGGCCTCACTCCCTTGGTCGGCACGGTTGCAAAAATTCGATGCGGATATTTTCCCCCTCGGCCTGAGTCAAGGTGTACCAGGTACCGATGGTGAAGATCATACCATGATTCTTGGCCATTTTTTGCAGTTTGGCAATGGCGTTTTTGATCTCGCTTGGTTCCGCCTCCATGTTGGTGTGGACAAGGAGCTCCCGGTCATTGGCGGTGAATTGCAGGAGAAAGGCGTTGTGCTCCAGAAACACCAGGTCATCATAGGCATAGGATATCCACATCCCGGCTGACTCGACAATTTCCCGAACTATCCCTAAAGGTTTTAGCGGCATGGTGTACCGGTCCCGACCATGAGTTGCCTGGCCACCAGATCATGCAATCTGCCGGCCAGGGTGAGCATGGCGGGAATTTCCTCCATGGCCGGGCCGGTAATATTGAAGGCGTCGACGTCACAGATCTCCTGATATTGATCAAGCTGCAATAACCCCGCGCTTATGTCCCCCATGGCGCCTGGAAAGGTTTCATCCATGGCTGCGACTAGATCCCGCATGGTGTGGTTGTAGGGCAGGGTGCCCTGGCGCATCAGGGCGGTCATGACAAATTTTTCAATGGCCATGGCAATGATGTTGTACAGGATCACGGTGGTGAAGGCCTTTTTGCGTTGCGCATGGGCCGCGGACGCGGTCTTGAGAAAGGCCTGGCCTTCACTCCAGTATTCTTCCCAGCCTCTGATGGGTTCGGCCTTTTTGAGGTCGGACAAGAAAAAGTTTGTGCCTGCTTGCATGACCATGCCCTCTGTTCATCTATGAGGCGATCAGATACTCGGCCGCCGGTGTCCCTTCTTCCAGGCCATCCAGGATGGCATCGATGGCCCCGTGGCTGTTAACCCCTTTAAACCACCAGTTCTCGGGTTGGATCACCATGATGGGGCCAGCATCGCACTGCTTGAGGCAGGTAGTGGCGGTAACCAGACAGTTCATGCCCCGGTCGAGGATTTCCTCTTCGAGATACTGCATGAAACCGTCGGTCTGCTTGTGGCAGAGGCCTTTCTTGTCGCCGGCCACGCGAAAGCTCTGGCAGACGAGGATCTGTCGTTTTGGTATTGCCATGGTCAAACCTCCTGAGGTGTGAATGGGTTATGGCGCTGCCATCTGTCAGCGCCTAGCAATCAGCTTGTTTCTGCTTACTTGCGGCACTTTTTTCCCTTTTTGCCGCCGCCGTAGAGCACGTCCACGGTCCCGGCGATTCCGTCTTCCGAGATCAAGACGCTGATGCCGTGGCTCAGTAAAATCTTTTTCGGGCTGTCGCCAGCGCTGGCGGCGAGCAGCGCGAAGCAGTCGTTAAGCATGGCGGCCAAAGTTTCCCAGCGCCCGCTGCCGCTGCCGGGCGGTGGCATCTGGCGGGTGTCGAGCAGGCAGGGCAGGCCGTCTTCACTCCTGGGGCCATAGATGAGAATTTTACTCGCTTGGCCCAGATGCAGATCGATGTCCATACCATTGGAGCTGACCACGGCCACGTTGGGGCGCTGTTTGGCAGGGCTAGGCAGGCGCGGTGCAATGGCCACGACATCATTGCCGCACAACTTTGCGGCTTCATCGTAGGGTGCGGCGATATCAAGGTGATGCGCCGCCCGGTTGCGCAGCTTGGTCATCAGTGCGCTGTCTGGTTCCGGGAGCAGTGTCTCTTCCCCGGCGGTTGGCGTAAACGGCGTGATGGCCATGGTTTTTACGCCGAGACCAGCCATGAAGCTGGCGATTTTTTCAACCTCTGCCTCGTTGTAGCCCGGGTATACCGTGGTCTGGACCCTTACCTCGATGCCGGCCTTTAGCAAGGCTGGCACTGCCTTGGCCTGCTCCGCGAAAAGTATGGCCACGCCCTTGGCCAAAGGCACTGTTTTATTGGCTGGCCGGATCCAGGCGTAGAGTTTTTCCGCCACCCCGGCATCCACCGCATCCACCAGCAGGGTAACCTGGGTGACGCCGAAACCCGCCAGGATCTTGGCGTATTCCTCGCCGCCAATACCCAGGGTGGTCAGTGATACTTTCATCCGGGGATGATTTTTACGGAGCAGTCCCAAGGTCTCCAGGGTCGGCTCCAGAGCAGCAAGCGGGTCGCCAGGCCCGGCTATTTCCACCTCCACCGCCGGGTTGCCTTGTCCCAGCACATCATCCAGCCAGGCCAGCGCTTCCAGCGGCAGCATGGCTGGCTTGCTTGCCTGCGTTGTGGCAAAACGAATCCGGTTATTGGCGCGCACCGCCACCGGCAAGCGCGGACAGAAACTTTTTTTGCCGGAACAGGGGGTTGGAATAGGGATTATCTTCATACGCTGCCTCGGCTTTACTGCTAGGGGAATAATTCGGCAGGGGAATTGCTTCCCCGTGCCGTTTGTTTACAGGACCAGTTCAAAGTTGGTTTCCGTGGCGTCCCGGTCCTTGCGATCCAGGAGCACTCCCAGGATTTTCTCCAGCAGTCGCAAGCCGCCCTTATAGCCGACCGTGGGGAAGTACTGATGTCCCTGGCGGTCGAGAATCGGGAAGCCCCAACGAACCAAGGGCAGGTCTTCGTCGCGGGCGATGTACTTGCAGTAGGTGTTGCCGATCAGCAGATCCACCGGCTCGTTCTTGATCCACTGATGGAGCAGGAACATGTCACCCTTGGCCCGCACGTTGACCTCATACGGCAGATCCTTGGTGATTTCCTTGATCCGTTCCTCGAAGCGTTTTCCCGGCGTGCCGGTGACGATGTGCATGGGCCACATGTCGAGAGAGACGAGAAACTCGGTCATGGCAATGAGTTGATCCGGATCACCCACCAGGGCCACCTTTTTGTGGTAAAGGTATTGGTGCATATCCGAAATCATGTCCACCAACTGCCCGCGCTCCACCGAGATCTCATCGGGGATGGTGACCCCGGCCACCTTACGCAGGGTATCGATGAAACGGTCCGTGGCCGCCAGGCCAAACGGCATATCAAGCACGCTGCACGGCACCTTGTGCTGCGAGTCGAGCCAGCGGGCGGCCTCGGCCGAGCACCACTCGCCCAGAGCAAGGGTGCCGATCGAATCAGCGGTCTCCTTCAACTCCTTGACCGTGACCCCGCCCTCGGGATACATCTTATACTCGCCGGAGAGCGGCCCGTTCAGCACGCCCGAGGTGTCCGGGAAGAGGATGGACTTGACCCCGATCACGCCGAGCAGCCGCTTGATCTCCTCCATGTCGGCCGGTTCCACCCAGCCGGGGATGACGTTCAGCTTGCCGTTCTTCTTGCCCGAGGGCTCGGCCATCTTGGCCATGGAGGTAACCATGGTGGAGAAGCCGGTGACATGCGAGCCCACATAGCTCGGGGTGGAGGCACTGATGATCTCCTTGCCCTTGGGGATCTTGCCCTCTGCCTCAGCCTTCTTCTTGATCTGCTTGAGGTCGTCGCCAATGGTCTCGGAGAGACAGGTGGTGTGGATGGCGATGATCTCCGGATCGTAGACCGCGAAAATATTGTCAATGGCCTGCAGCATGTTGGCCTGGCCGCCGAAGACCGAGGCGCCCTCGGTGAACGAACTGGTCGAGGCGGAAACCGGTTCCTTGTAGTGCCGGGTCAAGGCGCTGCGGTGATAGGCACAGCACCCCTGGGAACCGTGGCTGTGCGGCAGGCAGCCGTGGATGCCCAGGGCCGCGTACATGGCGCCGATGGGCTGGCAGGTCTTGGCCGGATTGATCATCAAGGCGCTGCGCTCGGTGATTTCTTTGGGTGTATGTCGTAATAGCATGGTGTTGCCTCTTTGGTTAGGTTGTTTAGGCTGTAGGCTGTAGACTGTAGGGCTGCCGGTCTGCGGCCTACAGCCTAT
>DYDL01000262.1 GCA_020717925.1 Desulfocapsa sp. | reverse complement strand
GGGGTCACGGCGCGACCACGACATGCAACCCTGCTTGCGAAAAGATACCGGCAATTTGGTCACAAAATATGGTTTATGCCGACTTCAGGCCATGCCTTTTCCAAGGCTCATGAAGTGAACAATGGGCAAAAGGCAAACATGGTTTTACGCAAGATTAAGCTCGCGCTGGAAATTGGAGCGGCACATCATTTTCAAGACACCTCCTCGTATTTGACCGACCACCAAAGACGCTCGATGAACACGTTGTCCAATGCCCGGCCCCGGCCATCCATGCTGATCGCCACGCCAGCGGCCTTCAGCCGGTCTGTAAAGCCCGCGCTGCTGAACTGAGCGCCCTGATCGGTGTTGAATATCTCCGGTGTGCCACGCGTCAACGCACGACTCAGCGCCTGGATGCAGAACTCCGATTCCATTGAGTTGGATAACTCCCAGGCCAGCACATACCGGCTGAACCAGTCCATCACGACGACCAGATACAGATGCCCTTGGCGCAGGGGGATATAGGTGATATCCGCACACCAGACGTGCTTCGGAGCCAGGATGGCCAACCCGAGGGGGAAACTGGGGGAAACTGGGGTCAAACCCGGCTTTAGCACTTTGGTGTTGCATGGATGGCAGATTTTCACGAGTATGTGGTCATGGCGAGACATCTCAGACTGCAATTTCCAGGGGCGATCTATCATGTGACGATTCGGGGCAACGGGCGGCAGAGCATTTTTACGGACGACCGGGATCGTGAACGTTTTCTGGAGCGGCTTGCGGATAGCGTGGGAACCTACCGGGTACGGCTGTACCTGTTTTGCCTTATGACCAATCATGTTCATCTGGTCATTGAGACGCCTTCGGGGAACCTGTGCACGGCGACAATTACACTTACCCATCAGCGACAATTACATTTACCCATAGAAGTTGATCTGTGAGCATGGTCGCCGCGACGGGAGGCGCGTGGCGATGATGGTTACAGAGCAACAGATAAGGAAGCTGCTGATGGAGCATACAAAGAGCGGACATATCGGGATGGCAGCCATGAAAGCCGGGATGAACCGGAAGACGGCCGCCAAGTATGTAAACGATGGCCAACCAACTATGAACGAGGAGGTAACGCGGGGGTGGCGGACACGAGAAGATCCATTTCAGGGGTGTTGGGACGAAGCCGAAAAGCTGCTCAAGGCGACCCCGGAATTAGAGGGGCGGGCCTTGTTTGACTGGTTGAGCGAGAAGCATCCGGATGTATTCCAAACAGGGCAACTGCGGACATTTCAGCGCCGCGTGAAGCAGTGGCGAGCCCAGCGGGGACCGGATAAGGAGGTATATTTCGTGCAGGATCACCAACCGGGAGTGAGGATGTCGACGGATTTTACCTGCATGAACAAGTTGGCCATTACGATCCGCAGGGAACCCTTCGATCATTTGGTTTGTCACAGTGTGTTGAGCTATTCGAACTGGGAGTGGGTGGCGATCTGCCAGAGCGAGAGTTTCCTGGCGCTACGCAAGGGCGTACAGGCGGCACTGTTGCGGCTGGGGCATATTCCAGTTGAACACTGGACGGATCATACCACGGCGGCGACGCACGAACTGGGCGCCGAGGAATCGGCGCGCCGGGGCTTCAACAAATCCTATCTGGAGATGATGGCTCACTTCGGGGTAAACCCGCACACGATTGGCCCAAACAAGCCGAATGAAAACGGGGACGTGGAGTCGGAGAACGGCATCTTCAAGCGCCGAGTCGAGCAGCATCTGCTGTTGCGCGGCAGCCGAGATTTCGAAAGCCATGAAGCCTATCGGGGCTTTCTGGAGGAAGTGGCCCACAAGGCCAACCGGCTGAAACAGAAGCGCCTGGAGGAGGAACTTGCCGTCATGCGACCGCTGGAGGTTGCCTTGATGCCCGAGTTTGTGGAGGAGGAAACCTGGGTTAGCCGCGGCAGCACGATCCAGTCGGCCAAAAAAGTGTACTCGGTTCCCAGCCGGCTGATCGGAGAAGCAGTGCGTGTAAGGCGTTATGATGAAACCGTTGAAGTCTATTATGGCGGACAACTCCAAGTTGTCATGCCCCGGTTGCCGGAAAGCAAAACGCATTTCATCAATTATCGGCACATCATTGAGTGGCTGGTGCGCAAGCCCGGTGCCTTTGCCCAGTATCGGTTCCGGGAGGATTTGTTTCCCAGCGTGACGTTTCGCCGTGCGTATGATCAGCTTTGCAAGAATTGCTCCCCGCGTATGGCGGCCCAGGAGTATCTACGTATTCTCCGCCAGGCGGCCCGCACGATGGAGTCGGAGGTCGAACGTGTTTTGACTGAACTGGAACAGCGGGGACTTGTTCCCCGATGGCATTTGGTTCAGGAGTTCTGGCCCACGGCGTCAGAATCGGTTCCGGAGTTGCAGCCGTTGACGGTGACCCTGAAGGAGTATGACGCGTTGCTGCAGGCTGGGGAGGTGACGCCATGAAAAGCGTATCGATACTGCTACGCTCGCTCTGTCTTGGAGAAATAGCCAAGAGGTGCGACGAGATCACAGCGAAGGCCGGCCGTGAGGGCTGGAGTCATGAATGTTATCTCAGGGAGCTGTGCGAGCTGGAGATTGCCCGCCGCGCTCAGCGCCGTACAGAGCGGCTATTGAAGGAATCGCATCTGCCTGACGGCAAGACCATGGCTACACTGGATCAGGCGCGGTTGCCGCTGAAAGTTCGGCGGCAAGTACCGGCGCTGCTGGAAGGACGTTTTGTGGAAGAGACTGAAAACATCCTGGCCTTCGGTCTGCCGGGCCGGGGCAAGTCCCATCTGCTTTGCGCCATTGCCAGGGAACTGATCCTTAAGCGGGGGCGCCGTGTGCTCTTTATCCCGGCGGTCAAGTTGGTTCAGCAGCTCTTAATCGCGAAGCGCGATCTGAAACTGGAAAGCGTATTGCGTCGCTTGGACGGCTTCGACCTGGTGCTGCTCGACGACATTGGCTACACCCAGCAGAGCCGTGAAGAGATGGAAGTCCTTTTCACGTTCCTCTCGGAACGCTACGAACGCAAGAGCCTGATGATCACCAGCAATCTGATCTTCAGTGAATGGGACAAGATATTCAAAGATCCCATGACGACGGCGGCGGCCATCGACCGTCTGGTTCATCATTCGATTATCTTGGAACTCGACGGGGAAAGTTACCGTATGCAGAATGCCAAAACTCGCAAACAGAAAGGAGGCGGGACAAATTGACGCTTTTTTTCTTCCCCCTCGGGGGAAGAAAGGGATGAAATCCCCTCCACATCATCCCTCATCACTCACACAACGGAAGGCTAAACCATGGGTAAGTGTAATTGTCGTCGATGGGAAGAAATAATTGTCGTTGACCG
>DYDL01000261.1 GCA_020717925.1 Desulfocapsa sp. | reverse complement strand
GCGTCAACTCCACGCTGCTCGTCAATGGAGACGAGAGTGTGGGTGGCTTGGGCACTGGTATTTTTACCCAGTCCGGTGGCGTTAATACGGTTACGGGCAACACCTACGTCGGTCACGATGGTACCGGTACTTTTCACCAGACTGGCGGAACACATTCCACTACCGCGCTGGTGGTGGGCACTAATGCACCCGGTGTTGGCACGTACAACCTCGGCGACACCGGTAGCCTGACTACAAACCGGACTTATGTCGGTGGCTACGGCACAGGCACATTCAACCAAACGGGCGGCACGCACACAGTGTCTGGTACCGGGCATACCAATTCCGGCAATGTGATTATCGCGACCTACGCTGGGAGCAAAGGCACCTACAACCTGCGAGGTGGTACGCTGAACGCGACCAACGTTATCAACAACGACACCTTCAACTACTCGGGCGGGAACTTGAACGCCAACATTATCAACAATGGGGTAACGACGCTGAGCGGGGCTGGCACACGCACGGTAAATGGCAGCGTTACCAACTCCGGCACGTTCAAGGTAACCAACACCACCGCTGTCTATACCGGAACCTTCACCAACCATGGCGCCTACATAAGCGACCCGTCCGACAACTACTTTGTTGACCTCGTCGTCGGCGCCACCGGCTATTTCACCGGCGGCGCGGGAGATCGGTTCTTCATCAGCGGCAACTTCGAGAACAACAGCCAGCAGAATCTGCTGTGGGATACGGATGAAGCCAGTCTCTTCCTGAACGGACAAGCCCAGAACCTCTTTCTGGCCGGCGCCGATCTGGGGGCTTTGTACTCGGGTTACGGCAACAACTTCGCCTGGGGCGAGTTCTCGTTGGACGCCGGCGTGAGCGTGCACCTGCTGGACGGCAACGGCGATCCAAACGCGGCCCTCTACGTCGGCCTGTTCGAGTTAGGCGGCGGACTCGACCAGCTCGCGAACATCTTCAGCGACTACAACATCTATTACGACCCGCTGCTCGCCGGCAATGCTTACCTGCACGACATGCAGTACGCCTTAAACGGCGGCGGCTTTCTCAAACCCATCTCCTCGGTGCCGGTTCCCGGCACTCTGGGGCTGCTGGGCGCCGGCCTGGCAGGCTTAATGGGCATGGCGCGGTGCAACCGTCGCACCTAACACGTGGATATGACACACTGCCAGGCCCAAGACAACCGGGCCTGGCAGTGTGGTTGCCTGATTTCATCCAGAAACATCCAATCCACACCAAGGAAGAAAACAATGCAAAAAGTCTCCTGTTCACCCGGACACCGCGCCCTGGCCTGCGTCGCCCTCCTGCTCCTCTTGCCCCTGGCCGGCTGCGACAAGGGCAGACCGGCAGTCACCTTTACCAGCGAATACCAGGCCGTGTTCATGGATAACGGCCAGGTTTTCTTCGGCAAACTGGAGCAGGCCAACTCCGAAATGCCCCTGCTTAAGGACGTGTACTTTGTCCAAAACCAGTCAAATCCGGAGACCAAGGAGGTAAAAAGCCTCCTGATTAAGCGCGGCAAGGAACTGCACGAGCCGGACCTCATGTACCTAAACGCCCGGCATATTGTCTTCATGGAGCCGGTGGGTAAAGAGTCACGGGTGGCGAAATTGATCAGCGAGGCTGCGGCCAGCACGGTCAAGGGTCAGTCTCATGAAAATTAATAAAATTCTACAGCCAGGAGGGAAAATCATGTCTGCACGCAAAATTATCGTATCCCATGCTATCAGTCTGATCATCACGGCCACTGCTTTTGCAGGATTCGCTGGCACGGCCTTCGGTGCGATCATTGCACCGAGCGATGACGCGGTTGTAATCAACACGGAGCCTGACGGCAACTACGGACAAGATGAGCGGATATTCACTTGGACCGCATACATGGCCGGTAGTCGTGGCCGCTCGTATATCAAGTTCTCATTAAACGGTCTCCCGGATCGCAGCATGATCAGCAGCGCCACGCTCAACCTTTATCAATACGACGCGGGAGGGTTCGTTCCCTGGGTTAGCATTTACCACGTCAGCGACGACACCTGGACCGAAGATGATGTAACCTGGAACAATAGGCCGCTGCCGGACCCAAGCTCACCAGACACCCCAAACGCTCCGGATCTGATCAACCGTCTCAACATTGGCTACGGCGAGGGTTGGGTAAGCTTCGATCTGTTATCTAGCGGCATGTGGGATTACAACGCCGATGCCGCCGACGGCTATGTAACCCTGTTGATCAAGAGCGACGAAAAAGGCGATGAACGGCACGTCTTTTATAGTTCGGAAGAAACGGTTGCCGGCAACTTCGCGCCCTATCTGGAAATCGCAACCGTCCCGGCGCCAGCGGCCTTACCCCTGCTCGGCGCAGGAGTGTTAGGTCTGCTGGCGTTCAGGCGAGAGAAGAAGGAGAAATCGCAATGAAAAAGAGAATGTTATTATTAAGCGTTATCGGTTTATGCGGCTTTATCCAGGCTCACTCAGCATCCGCTGTTGAACTTGGCAATGTTAACCAAACTCACTGGTCGGGCACCTTGGCTGGTGCCTGGGCTGGTTATCCCGTCGGAACGTGGGCGGAAGTTGATGGCAATCTAGGCATGCCCAATGCACCAAGCCAAATCGAATATCATCCTTATATGGAAAATGCCAACGCTGCTTCCGCGGTGGCGCCCTATCAATTCAATGGCTACAATTCCGCGTATAATGGTTTTGGCGGCCTGCATGTTGGTGGTTTCTTCAGGGACGAAATTTACTTCCAGACTTACAATAACTCGCCAGGCTACTTGGAATTCCAATTCGGCATCAGTTTTTCCCTTGGTCTTGAGGACATAGTCCCGGACGTATCCCAGAGTCGTTTCGGCATGACGCTTCTTGGTTACACGGGCGAGGATGTGGTCATCAACGATCCGAACGACCTCCCGAATAATTTTGCCTTGCTCGCCTCCTTTGAAAGAAACATGAAAGTTGACGCGGACGAGAACATAACACTCAATGGCGAGGCTTACGGATCTGATTCCCTTGCCTTCGACGACACAGTTACCCTTGCCACCAACGCCAATGGCGATTTGCTTACAAGCAGCCGCTATATTCCGCTCTCTTTTACACTCTGGACTGACTCGAATGAAGGAAATGTGGACTGGGCCCACACGGTCGTGCTGCAGGATGTGAAGGCCTACGACGCTCAGGGGAATTTACTGGACCCAACCCAGTACACCCTGCTCAGTGAAAACGACCAATACTTCGACTTTGCGAACCAGATGCCACCTGCCCCGGTCCCTGCCCCAGCCACCCTGCTTCTGCTCGGCACGGGTCTTGTGGGCCTTGCCGGAGTACGGCGGAAATTTTACGCGGCGACTAC
>DYDL01000260.1 GCA_020717925.1 Desulfocapsa sp. | reverse complement strand
ATTTTCTGGAGGTGGTGGCGGTCGAAGGCGATACGGTCGTCCTGCATCGCCTGCTGCATGGCGGCATGTCCTTCATGACCCCTTATGGTCCGGCAAGGGTGGTTGACGATCATGAGGAGCATTTTACCCTCATCTTCGACATCAGTGAGAATATGGTGGTGCGCACCGGATCACGGGTTGGTCGGGTTGCCGGAATCACGGATGATTCCTTCCTGATCGATTACGGCCATCCGTTTGCTTTTGCCGACCTGGACTGCCGGGTACGGTTGGAGAGAGCGGCTGACAACAGTGGTGCGGTCCCCAATGGCAAGGAAGCGCAGGTCAATGAAAAATAAAACTATCAGACAAGTAACCTTGCTCTGTTTCGCACTTTTTATCCTGACCGGCGTCGTGATCTTGGCTGGCATGACGCGGCCACCCTTGGCGCAGGGCGAGGAAACCGCCAAAGTTGCCGCCTTTGTCATCATGGCCTATGAACTGACCGGCAATACCATTTTTGACGAGCCCGATCTTCTGATGGTTTTGATGCCCTTTATCGGGCCGGACAAAACCGTGGCGGATGTCGAAGGTGCCCGGGACGCCCTGGAGAAATTTTATCACGACAAGGGCTACCCCACGGTGCTGGTCAATATCCCGGAACAGACGGTGGAGGATGGCGTCATCCGGCTGGGAGTTGTGGAAAGCAGGATCTACAAGGTTAAGGTTGCCGGAAACGAGCACCATACCCAGGAAATGATCATGGGGCAGTTGCCGAGCCTGACCCCGGGCGAAATTCTCTACCTGCCCAAGGTGCAGAATGAACTCGCCTTGCTCAACAGCAATCCCGACCTGAAGGTCAAGCCGGTCATGGCGCCGGGTAAGGAGCCGGGCACCATTGACATGGAACTGCAAGTAAAGGACAGGTTGCCAATGCACGGCAGCCTTGACCTGAACAACCGTTACGCCCATGATACCACCGAGTTGCGGGCCAACGGCGCCATCCACTACGATAATCTGTGGCAACTGCGGCATGCGCTGGCGGTGCAGGCGCAGGTCTCGCCCTTGGATACCAGCGAGGTGCGGGTGTTGTCCGGCTCCTACACCCTGCCCAGTCCGTGGAAAAAACAGAACAAATTTACCCTCTACGCCATCAAGTCGGACAGCGAAACCGCCTTTGGTGAGGATTTCCTGGTCAAGGGCAAGGGGGCGATCTACGGGATGCGTTATCTCGTGCCCCTGCCGGCGTATCAAACTTATGGCCATAACATCATCATGGGGTTTGACTACAAGGATTTTGACGAAAGCCTGGGCTTTGCCTCCACCCCGGACAACCCGCAAAAAACACCAATCCGATACCTGCCCATGGCCTGCGCGTACAGCAGCCAGTTGCCTTTCGCAAAAGGCTATACCGGCTTCAATATTGCCCTGAACATGGCACTCCGCAATCTGGTTACCGACCAGCGACAGTTCGAGGTCAAGCGGTTCCACGCCCGCGGGGATTATCAGTACCTGACCATGGGAGTCGAGCACAGCCGCAAGTTGCCCTATGAATTTGCCCTGCTGGTCAAACTGGACGGTCAGGTCGCCAGCGAGCCGCTGATCGCCAACGAGCAATTCAGCGCCGGCGGCATGGAGAGCGTGCGGGGCTATCTGGAAAGCGAGGACTCCGGCGACAACGCTGTACACGCCAGCACGGAACTTGCGACCCGGCAGTTTATTCTTGATATGACTTCCTGGCCCAGCCTGCTGGCGCTGACCCCCTATGGCTTTGCCGATTATGCTCAGCTTTGGACCAAGGAACCGTTGCCCGAAGAGGACAGCGACCGCAGGTTGGCGTCGATTGGGTTAGGGGTGCGGGGCCGGGCCGGTTCGTTCACCTATCGATGCGATTGGGGCTGGCCCCTGGTCGATACCCAGCGCATTGAACACGGGGACTTTCGGTTTCACTTTAAAATGGCCTATGAATTTTGATGGATTTGATGGGAGTATTGCCAAATGCGAGGCCAACGGAAAAACGTTAAAGCTGAGTTGAGCAGCTCGTCTGCGCATACGAAACTTATGCCCTTGGGGCATAAGCGTCGTTTTCTGCTACCGGGTATTGCCGCTTCATCGCTGCTCTGCCTCTATCCGTTTCGGGCTTTTTGTCAGAGCCCAGCCGCCAGCTACCATGCCGCCCAGACGATGCTGAACACTTTGGCGCCGCCGGCCGCCAACGCCCTGCCGGTCATCAAGCAGACGATAAGCGGGGTTGCCGGCCTTGAGACCAACACGGCCGGCAACCAGTTGCTTGTCCATCAGAACGATAAAAATGCCATCATCGACTGGAGTTCGTTTGACATCGGCGCCAATGCCGCAACGATTTTCGATCAGCAAGGGCATGTCAACTGGGCGGCTCTGAACCGCATCTACGACCAGAATCCGAGCCAGATTTACGGCAAACTCGCGGCCGATGGTATTGTCTATTTGCTCAACGGCAACGGCATCCTTTTTGGGCCAGGCTCCACCACCAATGTCCATTCCCTGGTCGCCACCTCCCTGAATTTGACCAATGATGATTTTTTTAACAACAAGCTGCATTTCACCTCTGATCCGGCGGACCCGACAACTCCTGGCGACGTAAGTAACCAGGGCACTATCGTGACCGATCTGAGCGGCGCGGTTTTTCTGATCGCGCCCACGGTGGAGAACAGTGGCGCCATTACCTCCCCTTCCGGCCAGATCGGTCTGGCCGCCGGCACGGATGTGACCATTACCCCGGTCACTCTCGCGCAGGCCTCAGATCGTATTGCTTCCTGGGTAAATGTCGACGCTGGCGCGGGGACGGCGACCAACCGGGCGGGTGGGCAATTGCAGTCTGACACCGGCCGGGTCGGCATGTACGGCAGGATGGTCAACCAGGAGGGGATGATCCGGACGGTGGTGGCCTTTGAAGGGCAAAACAAGACCGGCATCGAGCTGCTGGCCAGCGACAGGGTGACCACCGGGGCGGCAAGCGTTACCGAGGCCCCCATCTCGAACTCCAGCCAGACCCAGATCCTGCGGGATGCCTTTGCTGGCGGCAAAATCGCGATTGGCGGTCTGGCAGCTATCCCAGGCGGTACAGGGGTGCCCACTGTCAGCATTGAGCATCTGGGCCGGATCACCGCCCCGGCGGGGGATGTCACCATGAATGCCTCGGCCCGGATTTTGCTGGACGCGGGAAGTTCCATCGATGTCAGCGGCAGTTGGGTGGAACGGTCAATAGCCGACGCCTTTGTCGATGTCAAGCTTACCAGCGAGGTGTTGCGCGACGATCAGTTGCAGAAGGGCGGCGTACTGCAAGGAGCCACTGTCCGGGTCAATGCCGTGCAGGGCACCGCGATCGGCGATATCAGCGGG
>DYDL01000259.1 GCA_020717925.1 Desulfocapsa sp. | reverse complement strand
GAGGGAAAGAGAGAGAAAATAAAGCAAAATAGCTGAGGGAAGAGATCGGAGTTCCCTCGCCTACCTTGCCAGTACCCGAGGGAACTCCTGCCAGTCAACAATGATCACGGCAGTAAAATGTTACCGGAACTTTTTCGCTCAGCCAAGCTTTTTTTATTCTCTGCTGTATAGACAAGGATCTAGCCGAGGCGCATAAGGCAAAGAGATGCCCCTTTTGCGGAGGTTCCTTGCACTGCGGACACTATCTCCGAAAACCGCGTGGTGGACCTGCGGACCTTCCCGATGAGGTACTTGTACGATTCAGTTTTTGTTGCGGAAATCCGAGTTGTCGCCGGCGGACTTTACCTCCATCAGTACGATTCATGGACCGTCGTGTTTATTGGCGGGGAGCACTCTTGGTTATCGTCTCTCTGCAGCAGAGCACACCTCCGCAAAAAAGCCTGGCTCAGCTGCAGCAACTCTTCGAGGTCGACAGAAAGACGGTAGTTCGCTGGCGCTTGTATTTCAGGGAAGTTTTTCCGACGGAAGCCTTGTGGCAGCGCCTCCGCGGTCGCCTTAGTTCCTGCGTCCGGAGTAACCATCTCCCTTTTGACGTGCTCAATTTTTTTCTTAATCATCATTGTGACGTTCAAGTAGGTCTTATTGGTTGCCTGCGATTTCTGGCTGAACAGGGTTTGCCGCCGTAATACGAGGGAGCAACCGTCCCGCGCAGAAGATGCCGATTTCTCCGGACGTCTGGCTGCTGTATATCGATATGCATTCGATAAAAGGACCCCGGTGGTCCACAGCAAGAAGGAGAATGGGAGAAATGGACGGTGAATCACACAATCAACATGATCTCTGGGGGCAATTTCGTTTCGCGGTTATCGGAGGCTTGCTCACCCACCCGCCGGAACAGGGGGGATTACAGGCAGAGCTTCGCAAGCTCTCGGAGTTGACGTATCGTCATCCCCTGACGGGTGCTCAAGTAGTTTTCGGTTTTTCCACCATTGAACGGTGGTATTATCAAGCCTTGCGTGCCGAGAGACCGGTTACGGCGCTGGTCCGAAAGATCCGTTCGGATATAGGATCGTCCAAAGCCATGGGTGACGAACTTCTCGCCGAACTCGACCGGCAGTATAAACTCTACCCCAACTGGAGCTATCAACTCCACGCTGACAATCTTTGTGCCTTGGTGAAACACCGACCGGATTTAGGCGAGGCTCCGTCGTATTCTACTGTGGCTCGACGCATGCGTGAGCGAGGCTGGCTGAAAAAGCGCCTTGCAAGGACACCGGGCCAGATCCAGGCGGCGAATCGATTAGAAAAAGCTGAGGTTCGGAGTTACGAGGCAGAGTATGCACACGCCTTGTGGCATCTTGACTTCCATCACGGCAGGCTGCGGGTTCTGGATAGCCGGGGCAGCTGGCATACCCCCAATGCTCTGTGCATTCTTGATGACCATTCGCGGCTGTGTTGTCATATCCAATGGTATCTTCAGGAAACCGCAGAAATTCTACAACACGGCCTGATGCAAGCCTTCCACAAAAGAGGTTTGCCAAGAGCCCTGATGAGCGACAACGGTTCGGCAATGATTGCCGGGGAAACGCGCAACGGTCTGTTGTATCTGGGTATACAGCACGATAAAACCCTGCCGTATAGTCCGTATCAAAATGGCAAGCAGGAAGCGTTTTGGGGAACCCTTGAAGGCCGCCTTGTGGCCATGCTGGCACAAACCAAATCGATCACCCTGGAAAGACTGAACTACATCACCCAGGCCTGGGTTGAGATGGAGTACAATCGTAAGGTCCATGATGAAACCGGCCAGTCGCCGCTTGAAAGGGCTGTCGGAGGTCTTGGTGTTGCCCGGCAATCCCCTGAAGGCGATGAAATCGACTTCGGTTTTACCATCTTGGAGCAGCGGGTACAGCGCCGCAGCGATGGTACCATCCAGCTGGCCGGTATACGCATGGAAATACCGACACGGTTCTCTCATATACACAGGCTCTCTGTCCGTTATCGCTCCTGGGACCTGACCAGGGCATGGCTGGTCGATGGACGCAGCAATGCGATCCTGGCGGTGATTCGGCCGCTGGATAAAACGAAAAATGCTGCCGGCAACCGCCGGACGGTAGCAAACGATTTACTCCCCACCAACGAATTGGAAACAACAGATGAGTTGCCGCCGTTACTTCGCAACATAATCGCCGAATATGCTGTTACCGGACTCCCTGCAGCATATATTCCCAAGGAGGACTAAGATGAACAACGACAAGAAGATACTGGCACTCTTCGGGCTTAAATGGAATCCGTTTCTGCCGAACATCCCGGTAGAGGCCTTGTGGCAACCACCCGGCATGGACTCCTTTCTGTATCGCCTGGAAAACATGATCCTGGACGGCGGTTTTGCCCTAATTCACGGGGAGCCGGGACTCGGCAAGTCAAAAACATTGCAGATCATTGCCCATCGATGCAAGCAGATGTCCGAGTTACGCGTCGGAGTGATGGAACGGCCGCAGAGCAGTGCCAGTGATTTTTACCGGGAAATGGGTGAACTGTTCGGGGTCAATCTTACTCCGGCCAACCGTTACGGCGGCTTCAAGGCCCTGAGGGAGCGATGGCGGGAACATATTGCCAAAACCTTATTCCGACCGGTTTTGTTCATTGACGAGGCCCAGGAGATGACGAGCGCTTGCCTCAATGAACTCCGTTTACTCGGCAGTGCTCATTTTGATTCCCAATGCTTATTGACTGTCATCTTGTGTGGTGATGCCCGCTTACCGGAGCGGTTTCGCGCCGATGATCTGGTTGCTCTGGGCAGTCGGATGCGCCTGCGGATGTCTCTTGAACCCTATGATAAAAACAACCTTCGTGACCATTTGACATTCAGCATGGAGCAGGCCGGAGCCGCACACCTGATGACCGATGAGCTTATTGATACGCTGGTTGATCATTGTGCCGGCAATCCCAGGGTGCTCAATTCCATGGCGGCGGAGCTGCTCGATCTGGGCGGCAGAAAAGAACTCAACCAGCTTGACGGCAAACTCTTTTTGGAGGTCTATTCCCGAAACCCGCGGAAAAGACGAATGAATTGATTCTTTGCAGAGCCTGAAAACTTTGCAGGAATAAAGAGGTCCGGTGAAACGGAAGCAAGCTCTGCTGAGGAGCAACTTGCCGAGGGATAACCGGATGGGTGACGACGAAATATCGTCAGCAGGGGAGTCTTCGGGCTCCCCATTTTTTGGGTCGATGGTATTTCAGAGGAACCCTCATGCCTGAAAAACCTCGGGGCCTGGGGCAGAGCCCCAGACAGATTTAGTGAACTGGCAACGAAAAATCTATCCCTCAAACAGGGTGATTCCTCCTCCATCAATTATCGAGATTCGTCTCA
>DYDL01000258.1 GCA_020717925.1 Desulfocapsa sp. | reverse complement strand
CAGGGAGATCATCCGGTCCAGGAAGGTTTCGCCGGGATCGGCGGTGATCCGCACCACCACGCTGCCGGAGACCACGGTAGTGCCGCCGGTCACCGCGCTGCGGTCGCCGCCGGACTCACGCACCACCGGGGCGGATTCACCGGTCACTGCCGATTCGTTGACCAGGGCGGCGCCGCTCACGATCTCGCCGTCGCCGGCGATGGTTTCGTTGGTTTCCACCAGGATGTGGTCCCCCTTGCGCAACTGGTTTGCGCCGATGGTGGTGTTTGTGCCGGCAGGGTCGGAACCGGCCAACTGCCTGGCCATTACGTCGGTGCGCGATTTGCGCAGGCTTGCGGCCCTGGCCTTGCCCCGTCCTTCGGCCAGCGCTTCGGCAAAGGTGGCGAAGAGCACGGTCAGCCAGAGCCAGACCGAGACCTGGCCGGTGAACCAGGCTGGTTCGCGGCCCACGCCGGTGAGCGACATGATGAAGGTTATGACCGTGATGACGCTGGCTATCTCCACGCAGAGCATTACCGGGTTGCGCCACAGCAGGCGAGGGTCAAGTTTCTTGACGGATTCAATGAACGCGGCGCGCAGCAATGCCGGATCAAAAACCGACTTTTGTTCAGGAAGATGTTTAGACATGGTTTTAGTTCACTCCCGTCATGGAAAGATGTTCGACAATCGGTCCCAGGGCCAGGGCCGGGAAAAAGGTCAGGGCGCCGACGATGAGGATGACCAGGGTCAGCCAGAAGGCAAAGGGGAACTTGTCCGTGGGCAGGGTTCCCAGGCTGGGAGGGACGTATTTCTTCCCGGCCAGGCCGCCCGCCATGGCCAGCACCGCCACGGCCGGAACGTAGCGGCCGATGAGCATGGCCAGCGCGCCAAGCAGGTTGTAGAAGTTGGTGTTGCCGGTAAGGCCCGCAAAGGCGCTGCCGTTGTTGTTGGCCATGGAGGCCATGGCGTAGAGCACCTCGGAAAGGCCGTGCGCCCCAGGGTTGGCCATGGAGGCTGTGGCCGACGGGGTGATCATGGCGATGCCGGAGAGGATCAGCACCACCACTCCGGCCACGAGGATGGCGACGATGGACATCCACATCTCCCGCACCTCGATCTTCTTGCCCAGGTATTCAGGGGTGCGGCCGATCATCAGTCCGGAGACGAAGACGGCGATGACGGCGAAGGCCAGCATGGTGTAGAGGCCGGAGCCCACCCCGCCGAAAACGATCTCGCCCAACAGGATCAGGGAGAGCGGCACCAGCCCGCCCAGTGGGGTGAGGGAATCGTGCATGGCGGTCACCGCGCCGCAGGAGGTGGCTGTGGTGGCCACCTCGAACATATCGGTGCCGATCAGACCAAAGCGGAGTTCCTTGCCCTCCAGGTTGCCTCCAATGAGCTCTAGATGGTGCAGCATGGGGGTGGAGGCCAACTCGCTGGCGTGGAGTACGCCAAAGGCGGCGACAAACAGGAAGAGCATCACCCCCAAAAGCATTGTCCCCTGCCGAGGGTTGCCCACCATCACCCCGAAGGTGCGGGTGAGAGCGGCGGGGATCAGCAGGATGAACAGCACCTCCATGAGGTTGGAGAACGGGGTGGGGTTTTCAAAGGGATGGGCCGAGTTGGCGTTGAAAAAGCCGCCGCCGTTGGTGCCCAGCTCCTTGATCGCCTCTTGGGAGGCCACCGGCCCCATGGGGATGGTCGCCTCTTTCGTGATCACTTTCTCGGTAAGCGGCTTGCCCGCTTGGTCCAACATGGGACTGCCTTGTTCGTCCAGCTTCGCTTTGTCGTAGCTGAGGGACTGGGTGAGCGGGACTGTTTTGTAATCGCTGAAGTTCTGGATCGCTCCCTGGGAGACCAGGAAAACGGCGCCAATCAGCGACAACGGCAGGAGGATGTAAAGAACGGAGCGGGTCAGGTCCACCCAGAAGTTGCCAATGAAGGCGGTAGTGCGCCGGGCAAAGCCGCGGATCAGGGCGATGACGATGGCCATGCCACTGGCGGCGGAGACAAAGTTGTGCACCGTGAGCCCGACCATCTGGGTGAAGTAGCTGAGGGAGGATTCGCCTGAGTAGTTCTGCCAGTTGGTGTTGGTGACAAAGCTCACCGCGGTGTTGAGCGCCAGCGGCCAGGAAAGGCCCGGCAGCCCCTGGGGGTTGAAGGGCAGGGTCGGTTGGGCCAGCAGCATGCCCAGCAGGGCCAGAAAGAGTACCAGGTTGAAGAGCAGCATGGCCAGGGCGTAACGCTGCCAGCCCATTTCGTCGTTGCGGTCCACCCCGCAAACCCGGTAGAACAGGTTTTCGCAAGGGGCCAGGAGCGGAGCGAGGAAGGTGGGTTCGTCACTGTAAACCCGGGCCATGAAATTACCCAGGGGGTAGGCCAGGAGCAGCACCACGGCAAGCAAGCCGACAAACTGGAGTAAATCGTAGGGGAGACTCATTGTAGTCCTCTTGTAGTATTGCGGATTATGGAACACATCTATCGGTCCGTGAGGCGTTTTTCTTGTAGCTATTATAGCGCGGTCTTTATCAAAACGAGATCAAAAGACAAGCGTAACCTATCAAGGATACATCAAGATCGGGTTGAAGTGTGCCGAAACGGGCCACGGGCTGCCGTGTGACCGGTGCGTTGCGCTATCCTCTTGTTCTTATGGTCAACTTGTGTTATTTTTTAAAAATTATGCCAGGCAGGTAAAGGCTGCATGGTACATCCTGCTTAACGTTGCCGCGGATGTTGTGGCGGAGTTACGTGTCATAAAGCGAGAGGGAATATGAGCAAGACCAGCAAGCCAGCGCAATTATCCGGGAAGCAGGGCGGCAGTACCACGGTTACCTGGGCCGGCCCTTTGGATCCGAAGACAGCCGGGCACCCGCCTGTTGATTCTGGCGGCATCGAGATGCCCGCCGAGCTGTTGGAGGAATTCGGGCTTACGGTCTGGGAGGCAGACTTTGACCCGGATATGGACGCGGCCGTGGAGCGGCGCGGTTTTCCGCGGATTTATCGAGGCGTCTTCCTGGATCAGGAAATCGCCATTTATACCAACAACCTGACCAAAAACGTACCGAGCCGGGACGTGCTGCTGGATGTCAGCGCCTGCGGCCTGTTGTTTGTCTCGGGCCGCGAGAAGGAGCTGGGGGACATCCTGCGGCTCGAATTCAGGATGGGGGGGGAAAAGTATATAATGAAGGGCGAGGTGATGAGACGGAATGAACGAACCTACGGCGTCCGGTTCATCGATCCCACGCCTGAAATCGTTGAAAGCATCGAACGTCTTTACGGCTCGGCACGCCTGAACAAAGCGCATCGCGGTCAGCATCGCTCCTGAAGGTTCCCTGAAGACATACCGTCGCTTCCTGTTGTGGCCCATTGACGGATCGCTAAATAAGGCCTTCCGGAAACGCC
>DYDL01000257.1 GCA_020717925.1 Desulfocapsa sp. | reverse complement strand
TTGAGCAACCAGGGCAACCACGGGCGACACATTGAAAAACGGTTCGCGCTATTCCGCCACGTTAGTCCCAGGCTCGCGCCTGAGAAATAGCGTTATGAGTAAAGGCTACCTTGAAAAATTCAAGGTAGCCTTGCGGGGCAGGGATGCCCCGCCATTTTCAGCCACGCAAGTGGCTGAAAATGTAAGCAAAGGCAAAACCATGTTTTGGCTTTGCGTCTTGAAAAACCGCCAGGATGGTGATTTTTCAAGGTTCCCTAAAGAAATATGAAAAATCTTCCAACTCTTATTGCTGCATTTTTTATCCTAGAAAAGCCAGGAGGAGATAAACGCAGAGCGCAATCCAAATATGGGTGAGCACGGCATTCCTGAGGTGCCTAGAAAGGTCTTCACCAGGCTTTTTCGTCCGGATAGCTGGCCGATGAACATGACCATGAATTGGGTCCAGCGGTTGAATGACCGGAATTTTTGACCCACATGGTGATCCTTGGCAAGGGAGCAAATTCATGTCTCGGAAGAAATGCAACAATTTGCCTGATGATTGTGTTGCTATAAGCCATGGCTCGGATCTCCTTGTTATGGTTAATGTTTTTCGCAAATCCATTATACCACAAGAAGCTCTCCGAGCCTGTTTTTATTGATCATTTATGAGACAGCAGTGATCTGGCATAATTTTTGCTTGCTTTATTCCTAGCCGAGAAAAACTTTGTGCTCTGTTCGAGGTGGGCCAGGGCAAGAAAGGCTAATTGTGTCGCTTGCAGCAAAAAGTAGTTTACATCATTTTTGCGGCACAGAACAGGAGCCCCATTCCTGCGACAATCCGAGTTTCGTGACTAGGTGTCGGCCTTGCCTGACTTTCCCGGGATTGACAAATATCCTGCAAGTTAAGCATGGCAGGATTGAAGTTCCAAGGAGAGATCCGGCCCGAATTGATGCAATTATGCAGGGATGAGTTAGCTCTGCTCATCTGTGAAACGCGCAGCGTGAAATGGATATTTAGGAGGTTCATGTGAAATCACGCATCGGTGCTTCCTGGTTGTGGCCCGTTGTTTTTCTGTTCCTGATCGTGGGCGTCGGCGGTTGTAGTGGCGGTGGAGGTGGCGAAGCCAGTGGTAGCGGCGGGGGAGGAGATGCAGGGCCGGGTGGTGATCCCTCCGGGCTAAACCCAACCTGCACGGACGCGGACAAGGATGGGTATTACAAGGAGGGCGGTTCTTGCGGCACGGCAGACTGCAACGACAGCGCTGTCGCCATCCATCCCGGCGCCACCGAAATATGCGACAGCAATGACAATGACTGCGATGGCTCTGTAGACGAGGGCGGCGTTTGTGGCCCGACCTGTACAGATGCGGACCATGACGGGTACAGCATCGAGGGCGGTGCTTGCGGCACGGTGGACTGCGACGATGGTGATGGTGCCATCCATCCCGGCGCCAGCGAGGTGTGCGGCGATGGCAATGACAATGACTGCTCGGGCGGTGATGCGGTGTGCCCCCCAACCTGCACGGACGCGGACAAGGATGGGTATTACAAGGAGGGCGGTTCTTGCGGCACGGCAGACTGCAACGACAGCGCTGTCGCCATCCATCCCGGCGCCACCGAAATATGCGACAGCAATGACAATGACTGCGATGGCTCTGTAGACGAGGGCGGCGTTTGTGGCCCGACCTGTACAGATGCGGACCATGACGGGTACAGCATCGAGGGCGGTGCTTGCGGCACGGTGGACTGCGACGATGGTGATGGTGCCATCCATCCCGGCGCCAGCGAGGTGTGCGGCGATGGCAAGGACAATGACTGCGCGGGTGGCGACCAGGTATGCCCTGCCAGCAGCCCATCCGCGCTTCCCGACACCGGCCAGACCAAGTGCTACGATAACACTCAGGAAATTCCCTGCCCATCCCCAGGCCAGCCTTTTTACGGCCAGGATGCCAATTACACCATCAACCCGCTTTCGTATTCTAATAACGGTAACGGCACGGTGACCGACAACGTCACCGGCCTTGTGTGGCAGCGGGAGGACGACAACACGACCCGCACCTGGGATGCGGCCATGACCTATTGCCAGGACCTCGGTCTGGCTGGCTCCACCGACTGGCGTCTGCCGAGCAAGAAAGAATTCATGGGGTTGGTCAACTATAAAATCCCGTATTCAGGGCCGACCATTGACACCAACGCCTTCCAGAGCACGATCTCCTGGTATTGGTCGTCCACTACCTACGCCTACGGCCCGAGCTACGCGTGGGTCCTGTACTTCAGCAACGGCTACGTCAACTACAGCGGTAAGGGCAACAACAATTATGTGCGTTGCGTTCGCGGCGGACAGTGAGTTGGGAATTTGATGATTTGGTGATTTTTGATTTGTTTAATCGGCAATCAAAAATTCTTGAGGCTTTAGCATGGCGCGCTATGAGAACCTGCCAATCTACAAAAGGGCCATGGACCTGGCAGTGCTGCTGGAGAACGTGGTTTACGGTTTCCCCAGGTACCACAAATACGCCATCGGCGCCGACCTGCGGCACCTGGCGCGGCGGTTGATGGCCCTGGTGATCACGGCGAATTCGCGGGATGACAAGGTTCCGGTGCTCACCACCCTGCGAGACGCCAGCGAGGAGATGAAGACGCTGATCGTGCTGGGCAATGAGATCAAGGCCTTTCACAGTTTCAAGCAGTTTGAACTGGCGGCCCTGGCCGACACCGAGATAAGCAGGCAGAGCGAGGGCTGGGGTGCCAATGCGGCTTTCCGGTGCGGATGCTTTCGAGTTTCAAGGCACAGGCGCGCCAGTTGCGCCTTTCGTATGTGGTGATAGGGGAAAACGGCTACCTGGCAACCGGCCTGAAGCGCCGCGTGGTGACCGAAAAATTGACATTCCAAGGATAAATCTCATGAAAACCAGGATACTGTTGGGCGTGATTGGCATGTTGCTGTTGGTGGCCCAGGCCTGGGCCGGTGATTACACGGATCATCATGATGGCACGGTGACCGACAACACCACCGGGCTCATGTGGCAGCAGGTCGGCTCGAACTACCGGAACTGGGAAGGGGCCTTGAGCTATTGCCAGGACCTCGTCCTGGCCGGTAACACCGACTGGCGCCTGCCAAACATCAAAGAGTTGGAATCCATTGTCGACGACAGCAGGTATGGACCGGCCATTGATCCGGTCGCCTTTCCTGGCACTCTGTCGTCCGGGTATTGGTCGGCCACTACCTACGCCGGCTACCCGCACTACGCGTGGGTCGTGAACTTCTACTACGGCAGCGTCAACTACGACAATAAGGGCAACTCCTATTATGTGCGTTGCGTTCGCGGCGGACAGTGAGTTGGCTATTCCGCATCTTAAAATAAGCCGAACTCAAAAACATCTTTCTGCAAAATAAGAAAGCAA
>DYDL01000256.1 GCA_020717925.1 Desulfocapsa sp. | reverse complement strand
CCTCCAACTTCTCCCACGGACTCTCCGGCAACCCCTCCAGTGCCGCCTCCTCCACATACTCCCGATACTTCGCCCGTCGCGCCGCCTCACTCTCCGCAAGGAAGCGAACGGCCAATTGTTAGATGTGGGGATGTGACCCCGATGACCGATTCACGAAAACGCTGCGGCCGATGCCCGAATCTGCGGGGAAGGTCAATCAAATGTTAGATGTGGGGATGTGACCCCGATGACGAGTTTGATGCCGTTGAAGCGTCGCGGCGGTGGCGTGTCGAAACCGGCCGCGAACTGGCTGCCATGACCGTGCGGCAACGGATCGAGTTCCTCAACCGCCGCCGCGCCCAGTTCAAACCCACGGAAGCCCACGCCAGCGCCGTCGGTTGAAGCATTCGCTCGACCACACCGCCGTCGAGCTTTCCTCGCAGTCTGCGCTTTGGCGTCTTCTCTCGCCCATCGCCTCACCAATCACCACTCGCGAATCACGAGCCTCTGAATTCTTCACTCTTCACTTTGAACTCTTAATTCGCCTCGGCTCCCCGCCTCCGCCCCCATTCCGCATTCCGCACTCCGAAATCCGCATTTCTTCCGCCCCCAACACTCCAAAACTCCAGCACTCCAGCACTCCAATTTTTGAACACTCCATTTCCCCCTCACTCCGCCGCCCAGAGCAGCCAGCCAAGACGCAGAGATTTCCAAGTGTTCATATCAATCTTTCTGCCGACGTGCCTTCGACCTCAGTCACCGATCTGAAATCCGTCAAGAATCAGGAGTGTGACCCCGACGACTGTTCAACGTTCATCTCGGTCTGAATTCGTTAACTCGTCGCTGCCCCTCATCAAGTTGCTGAGCACTGAGGCGAGACACAGTGGCTTCGCGGAATCGAACCGCATTAGTTTCGCCGCCGCCAACTGCGAGTCGAAACCACTTATAAGCTTCAATGTCATCCTGCACCACCCATTTCCCCGCTTCGCAAATCTGCCCCATCTTGAACTGGGCTTGGGCAAAACCTCCCTCCGCAGCTCGCTTGAAAAACTCAACTGATCGAGCACGATCTTGGCGCAAACCAATTCCATTTTCATACATAAATCCAAGACAATACTCTGCATAAGCATTATGCTGTGCTGCTGCCAACTGGAACCACTTCAGGGCTTCCTCATCGTTCTTCTTCACACCTTCTCCTTGCAGATACAGCCATCCGAGTTTCGATTGAGCTTTAGCATCCCCACCGTTGGCTTTCTGCTTGAGAGCATAAAGGCTCTCTGGAACAGGCACGCTTTCCGAAACGGGCAGGATCGTCTCCTCGAATGCGATCTTCCCGTTGACGGTTGTTTGGCGGATCAATCTTCCACGCAACCGACGTCCGTCCTCAGCTATGTATGTCGCGGTCGGGTGTGAGGGCACAATTCTGTCTGAGATCACCCTCGCTCCAAACAGGTTGACGGCATATTCATCCCCAAACCGGATAACGGACGAAGACTTCCTGAACGCTTGAAAATCGAAGCTCGCTTGGTCAACGATCTTTCCGTCAATAGCGAGATCCATGCCCCGAATCCTTTCCGTGCGTGGAGTATACACCAGACCATCACGAACTAACTGCCACTCGCCCTCTTTCCCAACGCCATTTTTTCCAAATTGGAGAGCTGAGCCAAACATAAGCTGCCCCTTAGATAAGGCTGGTTTTCCGAACACATCGAAAATTTCGGCAGACGCTTCCACTTTGTCACCGCCGACCTTCTTGAGACTGTAAACACTATAGCTTCGGCCTTGTAGCTCTCTGGGGGTGATCTGTGAGAACGAAGGTTGAATAAATGATGGGAGAACAGCAATAACCAACAGAGCCAACGATCCATGTCGCGCCGCGGCCTGAATACTCGCATAACGAGAATTACAAAGTGTTGCCATTTTCATTGTCGTTTCTCCTTGAGACGTGAACCTGGATTTGAGCAGTTTGCTATTTTGACTTTGACCACAACGAAAACTCGCTGTCTATCGCCTCGGCAAAAGCACGGAAAGCGGAGTTGATATCCGAACCAGCAGCGTAAACGTCCTTTTGCAAAATAAGTGATTTCTCTTTCGTGTTCAGCAGAAAAAGAGACCCTGTGACCACCGGCTGAACTGACCCGCCAAACCCAAGCGATATGCCCCCTCCCATCAGACCCCAGTCTGATTCAACGGACGGAATGCGCCTCCAGATTGCTCCGCCACCCATCTGCGCTCCAGTGCTCTCGTTGCACTTGACGAGAAGCAGCCAAGGGGAACTCGGCTTGGTCTTCGTCTGCAAGGTCTGAGTGATGTGCTTCTGCAGGAGAGTTTTGGCTTCCTGTTCCTCCTGCTCCGACAACTTCACTGCGCCGACTTTTCCACCTATGCATTTGGTAAAATAGCGCAGACCCCCGACTATCCGAAGAGAAATAGTCTCTGGCCTAATGTTGGCCGCTGATGCGTTGGCTGCTTTGAATTCCTTGTATTCCTCACCGATTTGCTGGAGCGATTCCAACGCTTCGTTGCCTGCGGCTCGTAACGCCGCAGCAGCTACCAGAGTGACGAGTGCGAAAAATAGAGCGGATGTTTTCATAACGACCCCATGTTGCTTTCTGTTTTCTTTTGTGACGAGGCTTCGTCTGATGTTGAGAAGGTGTTCAACGGTTGCCGATTTGTGTGTTTCACTCCACGCCTTTCTGAACGACTCACTGCGGCTCCGACCACTCCAAAACGTCCTTTGCTGGATCGAGCAGCAACATGATCATCGGTCCCGAGGAAGTTGGCATGTTTCCGATCGTAACCCCCCGTCCAATTCCTGAGGCTCCATGAACTGGGCCGATCCAAACCTCGCCTCCCGGCAGTGTCCCAAGTTCGCTGAGCGAGAGGCCGTAGACGTTTGTTCCCTTAGCCCTTGACGTGCGCAACTTGACCGTCACCCGGCGTTCCCATGCCCCACGGCGTTGCCCTCCCCCAGTGTCAACTGCTGTGTTTTCCCATCCGGGACCGGGACTCTGGATCCCCTTGTAACACACCAGAACCATATCACGCGTGGACAAAGGCGGGGCACCGCTCAGCGGATTCTCGCCCGTAGAGGTTGTCTCTGCTTGCTGAGAAGCGCATCCTGCAATGAATACTCCCAAGAGCATTAACAGCGTCACACGTGTTTTCATTAATTGTCTCCTTCAGTTTATTGATCCCGCGAGCCAGTAGCCAACGCAACACTTGCGGCTGGCTGCCGGGCATCGTCTTCGTGAGCCTTTGTTGACTCAGGCTATGACGTGCCCAAGCAGGAAACGCAAGCAGGAATCGTCCTGACGGCGGTGGATGGGCAGCGTGAGGCGCGGGTCTTGCCGTCCCCGCAGGGG
>DYDL01000050.1:217-18158 GCA_020717925.1 Desulfocapsa sp. | reverse complement strand
CGGCTATAGCCGCGATCATCATGGCCAGCGACCAAGAAAGGTCGGAGGAAACACCAGCGCCCCCCGCGGCCAAGGCCGAAAAGCCGCCCCAACGCAACCCGGACGACATCATAGCCTCCAACGAGACCACGCAGCCGACGGCCACGACAACGGTCTCCGACTATTACCTGTCGCCCGGCGACGTGATCGAGATCTCGGTCTGGGGCGAGGAGATGACCAGGGAGGTTATCGTGCCGCCGGACGGCAAGGTTTCGTATTTCCTGATCGGCCAGCTCAGAATAGCCGACCGAACCATGGAAGAAATTCGGGATGAGATCGAGAAACGTCTCGCCGAATATATCGTAAATCCCAAGGTGATCGTGCTCGGCAAGAATTTCATCGGTAACGCGGCCAGCGTCCTCGGGGCCGTTAACCAGCCTGGCCAAAAGACCATCAACCCGGGCGATCGGATCACCGACTTGCTGGCCAAGGCCGGTGGCTTCATGTACATTTTGGGCGACAATACCTCCGAGGATTCCAGACTGATGGCCGACTTGTCTGGCGCCTACCTGTCACGCCATGGTAAAAACCAGGACATCGATATGGTCAGGTTGCTGGACCAGGGCGACATGAGCCAGAACGTCATGCTGCTGAAAGGGGATTTGCTCTTCATTCCCTACACGAAACGGGCAAACGTCTATGCCTTGGGCGAGGTGGCCAACCCCACGGTTATTCATTTCCGGGAGGATCTGACCCTGTTGGATGTCATTGCCCATGCCGGCGGCCTCAACAAGACCACGTACAAGGACGAAATCTGCATAATCAGGGGCAGCCTTAAGGATCCGGAGGTCATCCGGTTGCACTATCCCTCCATCCTGAATGGCACCGAGACAAACCGGCTGCTCATGGCCGGCGACATCGTCTACGTGCCCGCCACAATGGTGACCAGCATCGAACGCCTTTCCCGTCAGATCATTCCCTTCCTGGACGCCTTGGTGCGCAAGGATGAGGCTCTGTAGGAAGGTGAAAGCTGAAAGCTGAAAGGTGAAAGTCTATGGATGATTTCATTTGACTTTGAGCTTTGAGCTTTCAGCTAATAATCAATCCGCCGCGCTGGTTTCTTCCTTGTAGTGCGCGTAGCCGTGACCGTAAAAATAATCAAGCCGGATATTTTTAGCCTGGTTGAGTACGCCGCCTACCAAAACGCTGCCCACATGCTCCAGACGATTGATGGCCTGGCGGGCGGAACCAACCGGCGTCTTGCCCGCCTCCACGACCAGCAGCACGCCCCGGACCAGGGGTGAGATCAGGGTGGTGTCGGCCACCGGCAGCACGGCTGGCGCGTCGATGATCACCACGTCGTGGGATTTCTCCAGCAAACCCAGCAGGTCGGCAAACCGTTTGCCGGACAAGAGCTTGCCAGGGTTGCGCTGCACGGCGCCAGTGGCGATAACCAACAGATTGTCGATATCCGTATCCAGGACAATGTCGGACAACTCTGCCTCTCCCAGCAGATACTCGGCCATGCCCGTAACCTGGCCCTTGGGCGGTTGGCCATAGCGCAGGGCAAGAAATTCCCGGGGCTGCCGCAGATCGACGCTGACAAGCAGGGTGCGGTAACCCTCCATGGCAAAGGAAATGGCCAGATTCATGGCAATAAAGGACTTGCCTTCCCGCTGCACCGCGCTGGCGATCAACAGGCATTTCTGGACATCCTGCACCGCGCTGTAGCGAATGTTGTTGCGCAGCATATTGAAGATTTCCACCTGATGGTCGGCGGTGCGCAAGGGATTGATGAACTTTTCATTGGTCACAAAACGCGGCAGCAGGCCCAACGGGGTTAGACCAAGCACCCGTCTCACCTCCTGGGAGTCATTGATGGTATTATCCCATTCATTTAAAATAAATGCGGCGCCCACGCCAAAGACCAAGCCCAGGAAAAGACCGATGACACCAATCCGCAACCGATTCGGCGCAAACGGCTTGAGCGGTGGGGTGGCCGATTCTATGATTTCAATATTGGAAACCGGCGAGCCGCTCCGCAATTTCTCCTGCTGAAACTGACGACTCAGATCCTCGACCAGTTTTTCCAGCACCTCCTTCTGCCGCTTCAGCCTCTCAAGCTGCAGGGTCTTGACCGGCAACTCGATGAGTTTGCGATTCAACTCCTGACGCATAAGCCGGATAGACTCCATCTGGATGCTTGCGCCGGCAAGCTGGGCCTCGTACAGCACCAGATTTTTGATGAGCTCAAACTTCAAGGGATCAACACGCACCACGACCTTGTTAGCTTTGCTGGAATTTTTATCGGTCGGGGAAAAGATCTCTTCCATGGCATGGAGCTCGGCGTCGATCTTCAACACAGCGGGATTCTTTGCCGTGTAGCGGGTGAGCATTTCTGAACGCTTGATCCGCAGTGCATCCATTTCCTTCTGTAGACTGCTGGACATATCCTCCCAGCGCAC
Organism: Desulfocapsa sp.; assembly: GCA_020717925.1. Lineage (GTDB taxonomy): Bacteria > Desulfobacterota > Desulfobulbia > Desulfobulbales > CG2-30-60-27 > CG2-30-60-27. The sequence continues at coordinate 15,714 of DYDL01000050.1, read as the reverse complement.
CTGATCCTTAGGCACTCCCAAAATGCCAAGTTCCTGACGCATGGCGCGCACCTGCTCCAGAGACTCCTCCTGCTTAAGTTTGGTGTTCTGATAGAGCATCTCGTAGTCGGAGAGCAATTTCAAAAGATTCACTTCGTCCGCCGCCAGCACGGGCAATGAATCTTCACCCGCATCCAGTTCCCGACGCGCCGTAAGAATCTCGTCCTCAATAGTCTTGATTTCCTCCATTTTCAATTTATGCAGTTCATCGATGATCACGGATTTACGCGAGGCATCGTTGCGCCGCATGCTGTTCACCCGTTCTTCCAGGGCGCCGGCCACGGCGTTGGCCATGGCCGCGGCCAACAAGGGCTGCCTCTCGACCACGGCGTTGATAACGAGAATATCTCCAGACTTTTTGTCCGTGATTACGGAGATGGCCCGACCCAGGCCAGCCGCATCGACCCGGCCCATGGCTTCCTGCTCACCCTTGGGAATGTCCCCGCCCTCGGCAATCAGCTCCCGCATGGCAACCGGCAGGCGCGGCAGGGCTGTTTCCATTACCGGCCTGGAACTGGCAAGTTTCTCCATGGTAGAGATAGGCAGGGCGGAAGGCGCCTGCAAACTAACGGACTGGTCTGCAGCCTGCTCTTGCTTGCGCAGCAATTCCGCCTGGGCCCGAAACTTATCAGGCTGAAAAGAGCTTAATACCAGGCTGATGGCAAAGATGCCGATGGTGATAAAACCAACAGTCTTCCGATAGCGCTGCAAGATTTCCCAGTAAAAGCGCAGGGCGCCCTCTTCATGCAAGAGAGTGGCATAATCCTCCGCAAGCCCATCCCCTCCCATCTCGGGAGGCAGAGCAAAGGGATCACCACTGTTCGCCTCGCCGCATACAGCAGCAGGCCGGCCGCGCCGCATGTCGGAAATCCTGAAGTCTTCCATGGCGCCCTGCCCGCCTCCTACCTGCGCATTTCGCGCTGTTCATCACGTTTGAGATAATCGAGCCCCTGCTGTATCGCCTCGCTGAGCGAGGGCGGCGAATTTGCAAGCTGATCATCTGTCCGTGGCGGAGGAAATAGAAATAAGTAAAGGAAAATGCCCCCCAGCAGCAGGGCCACGCCGGTCACCAGGGCGGATCGGAACAAACGCTGGTGAGCTTGGCGCCAGAGATGCACACCCTCCCCGAACCAGGCAGATCTGGAGGCGCCCGCCTTCTGCCGGGCAATGACCCGATCCTCGTGCTCCATGCGTCGCTTTTTGATGGCCTCGCAGTCAAACTGCTTCACTGCCCGCACCAGGGCGTCGTTACTTAAGGGCTTGCGCAGGCATTTGTAGCCGGTGAGCTCCTCGCACCTGGCGATAGTGGCGCTATCGGCCTCGCCGGTGATCAGGGCGACAACACTGTTCTTGTCGATTTTTCGCATCTCCCGCAGGGTCTGCAGGCCATCCATGACCGGCATGGTGAGATCCATCAGCACAATCTCAAAATCCTTGGAAGAGAATTTTTCCAACGCCTCCTGACCGTTCGCCGCGGTCTCCACCCAGAACCCCGCCGTGGTCAACAGACGGGCCGCCAGGGTTCGGAAAGGCTCGTAATCATCCACCACCAGCACGGCGTTATTGTCCGGGATGGTGCTTTTTTCCTCGGCGATCCTCTTCAACCTGGTGCTGGCAATGGCCTGCGCCACGGTAGTGGCCACCAGCTCAAAGTCAAAAGGCTTGGGGAGCAGGGCGAAAAAATTCTTTTTTTTCAGCCGCTCCAGGGTCGAAGGGGTCAAAAAGGCGCTGATACAGACCACTTCGGTATCAGGCTGCAAGGCATGAAAACGCTGCTCAAACTCCACCCCGTTCATCACCGGCATGATGAGATCGGTGAGCACCAAATCGGGGCAAATGGCCCGCACCTTGCCCAAGGCGTCCTGGGCGTTGGTGAAGAGCAGGATCTCATAGTCGAAGCGCAGCAGGTAGCGCTCCAGCAGCCGCAGGACATGCTCGTCGTCGTCGATGATGAAGATGATTGCTTTGGCGTTCATGGCTAATGATAGAGATTGATTTTTCGTTTCCCTGGCCTCGCTTGCACGGACGCAAAAAAACTTAACTAGAATACCCGATCCTTCCGCCAACACCACGTTTTTTTGGCGCCTGTTCAAGGCCTGAGGCGGCCATTCCCAGAAGACTTCGTACATCCTCTGGCCTGATTTCTCCATTTATGATATGGTGGCCGCGGCAAACAAATCAGCCTAATGGAATTTTAGAAACCATGCTCTCGATCAACAACCTTACCATCCTCTACGGCAAGAAAACCCTGTTCAACGGGGTATCTGCTCGCGTCCTCAAAAACGACCGCATCGGTCTGGTGGGCTCGAATGGCTCCGGCAAGACCACCCTGCTGCGCCTCATGGCCGGCCAGCAGGAATGCGACGACAACGTGGTGGTGCGATCAAAACACGCGACGGTCGGCTATCTGCCCCAGGAGATCACCTCCTTCCCGGCCGGCACCTCGCTCTACGACGAGGCCAGAACCGCCTTTGCCGACATCCTGGCCGTGCAGCACGAGCTTGAGCAAACCAATGCCAGACTGAGCACCATTGCTCACGCCTCCCCGGAATTCGAGGCGCTGCTGGAGCGCCAGGGACGCCTTCAGCATCGGCTGGACGACTCTGATTTCTTCCGCATGCAAAGCCAGATCGAAAAGGTACTGGTCGGTCTGGGATTCAGGGAAAAGGACTTTGGCCGTCCCTGCGAAACCTTTTCCGGCGGCTGGCTTATGCGCCTCATGCTGGCCAAACAGCTCCTTGCCCGCCCCGCCCTGCTGCTGCTCGACGAGCCCACCAACCATCTGGACATCGAGTCGGTTACCTGGCTCGAGGAATTCTTGCAGGGCTATCAGGGAGCGCTGATCATCATCTCGCACGACCGCGCCTTTCTGGACGGGGTCACCAGCCGCACCTGGGAAATCTCGCTTGGCCGGCTCACGGTTTACAAGGGCAACTACACGGCCTATGTAAAGGAAAAGACGAGCCGCATGGCGATTCATCTCGCTGCCTACGAGAACCAGCAGGCCCAGATCCAGCAGACCATGCGTTTCGTGGACCGCTTCCGCTCCAAGTCCACCAAGGCGAGCCAGGTGCAGAGCCGGCTGCGCCAGTTGGACAAGATGGACAAGATAGAAATAGAGTCCGAGGAGCGGGGGGTTGCCTTCCGCTTTCCGCCGGCGCCGGCTAGCGGCAAGCTGGCCGTGGCCGTCTCGCGCCTTGCCAAGAGTTATGACGGGGAAGCCATCTTCGCGGATGTAAACTTCGAACTGCACCGTGGCGACAAACTCGCGGTGCTGGGCGTGAACGGGGCGGGTAAATCCACCCTGGCCAAAATCCTTGCCAGCCAGGAAACCGCCGACCATGGCACCGTGCAATATGGCCACAACGTCAAGGTCTCCTATTTCGGCCAGCATCAGGCCCGGGAACTACCCCTTGAATATACCGCCCTGGAGACCATGTCCCACGCCACCGAGGCCATGACCGTCACCCAGCTCCGCTCGCTGCTTGGCGCCTTCCTCTTTCGCGGTGACGACGTAGACAAGAAGGTGGCGGTGCTCTCGGGCGGCGAAAAGAGCCGTCTGGCCCTGGCCCGCATGATCGCCACCCCGGCCAACCTGCTGATCATGGACGAACCCACCAACCACCTCGACATGACCTCCCAAGAGGTTTTGCAGGAGGCCCTCAGGCAGTATGACGGCACCATTGTCATCGTCTCGCACAACCGGTTTTTCCTGGACCAGTTCGTCAACCGGGTGCTGGAGGTCAAGGAAGGGCGCGCCACCCTGCACGAAGGTTCGGTGAGCGACTACCTGACCCGACTGCACCGACAGGAGCAGGCCAAGGCAAGGCAACCAGCCCCAAAGCCCGAGGCTGCCCCTGCCTCTGCGGCGTCGGGTCGCGAACGCCGCCAGTCAGAGGCGAAAATTCGCCTGGAAAAGACGAGGATGCTGGGCCCTGCCAAAAAGGCGGCCGAAGCGGAGGAACGGGAGATCGAGGTCATGGAGGGACGCAAGGCAGAGCTGGAACAACTGCTGGCCGACCCGGCCCTTTACCAGGACCAGGAGGCCTTTGCCGCCCGCAGCCGGGAATACGGCGAGCTGGAGCGACGGCTCAAACGCCACCTTGAGCGCTGGGAGGAACTCCAGGAAAAGATCGAAGAGATCGAGACCCGCTTCCAGGAAGGGGAATCCCCTTGACCCACGACCAGTTACCCATTATCTTCGGGGTTTTGTATGGCTGATGATGCCATAAAGGAATTGCCGTCAACGCGGTTAACCTCTCCCCGCCACGTTGCACTACCACCCGAGGCTTCATGACCCTGACTATTCGCCAGCAGATGGAGGAACAGGAGGCGGCCAACCTCTCCGCCCACGCCTGTCTCACCAGAAACAGCCGGGGCCGCCAACGGCTTGAGACGGAGTGCACCATCCGCCTCGCCTTCCAGCGGGACCGGGACCGGATTATCCACTCCAAGTCCTTCCGCAGGCTGACCCACAAGACCCAGGTCTTTCTGGCGCCGGCCGGCGACCACTACCGCACCAGGCTCACCCATGTCCTCGAAGTATCGCAGATCGCCCGTACCATCTCGGTGGCACTGCGCCTCAATGGCCACCTTACCGAGGCCATTGCCCTGGCCCACGACCTCGGCCACACTCCTTTCGGACATGCCGGCGAGTCGGTGTTGAACGACCTCTGCCCCGGCGGTTTTAACCACTACGAACAGAGCCTGCGGGTGGTCGATCTGCTGGAGGACAAGGGGTTGGGCCTGAACCTGAGCCACGAAGTGCGCGACGGCATTGTCAAGCACTCCAAGGGAAGGCGCGAGATTCTGCCCGACGATTTAAGCGAGCTGCCGGAAACGATGGAGGGGCGGGTGGTGCGGGTGGCCGATATCATCGCCTACGTCAACCATGACCTGGACGACGCCGTAAGAGCCGGGGTGATCAACATGGAGCAGGTGCCAGCCGCGCTTCGCCATCTCTTCGGCACCACTCACTCGGAGCGCATCGGCACCATGGTGCGCGATCTGGTGCATACCTCGCTGGCCAACGGCGGCGGGCGGCTCGCCATGAGCCCCGCGGCCATGGACGGCATTGCCGCACTGCGCGCCTTTCTCTATAAAAACGTCTACGAAACCTACCAGGTGCACAACGATTTCATCAAGGCCATGAAGGTGCTGCGCGAGCTCTACGAATACTTCATGGAACATGACGACCACTGGGAACAGGTGATCGATTATCCTGCCACCACCCCCAGGGCCAGGCGGGTAGCCGACTTTGTCGCCGGCATGACCGATCGCTATGCCCTTGGCCTCTATGCCGACATCTTTTTACCACAACCGTGGAGAGTGCTGTGATTTGCTTCGCAGGCAATAGACAGGCTGTAGGTAGACAGGCTGTAGCATTTAGTCTGTTTCCGAACTTCTTGCCTAACAGCCTATAGCCTACAGTCTAAACAACCTAACCGGAAGCATCCATGATAGAGACAACCCCTGAAAACACCCCCGGCCCCGACCTCGCCAAGGCCTATGAGTTTGCCGCCGTGGAGGCCAAATGGTACAAAATCTGGCAGGAACAGAAGCTCTTCGCCGCCACCATGGACGAGGCCAAGCCCGCCTTCTCTATCGTCATCCCGCCGCCCAACGTCACCGGCGTGCTGCATGTGGGCCATGCCTTAAACAACACCATGCAAGACACCCTGGTACGCTTCCGCCGCATGCAGGGCTATAATACCCTCTGGGTGCCCGGCACCGACCACGCCGGCATCGCCACCCAGAACGTGGTGGAACGGCAACTGGCCCAGGAGGGCACCAGCCGCCACGACCTGGGGCGTAAAAAATTCGTGGAGCGGGTCTGGCAATGGAAGGAGGAATCCGGCGGGCAGATCATCAACCAGCTCAAACGGTTGGGCTGCTCCTGTGACTGGGACCGGGAGCGCTTCACCATGGATGCCGGGCTCTCGAGGGCGGTGCGCGAGGTCTTCGTCCGCCTCCATGGCGAGGGGTTGATCTACAAGGGCGACTACATCATCAACTGGTGCCCGCGCTGCCGCACCGCTTTAGCCGACCTGGAGGTGGAGCACGAACCCACGGACGGCAAGCTCTACCACATCCGCTACCCCTTTGTTGATGGCCATGGCGTTGTAATCGTCGCCACCACCCGGCCCGAGACCATGCTGGGCGACACCGGCGTGGCAGTGCATCCAGCCGATGAGCGCTACAACTCCATGCCGGAGCAGCGGCTGATTTTGCCCCTGACAAACCGCACCATCCCCATGGTCTTCGACACCCATGTGGAGCGGGAGTTTGGCAGCGGCGCCCTCAAGGTGACTCCGGCCCACGACCTGAACGACTTCGAAATCGCCCGCCGCCACGACCTGCCCACCCTTAAGGTGATGGACGACAACGGCGTCATGAACGAGGCGGCTGGTCCGTACGCCGGCCTGGATCGTTTTGCCTGCCGCGCCAAGGTGGTGGCCGATCTCACCGAGCAGGGCTTTATCGACAAGATCGAGGAGCACCAGCATGGCGTCGGCCATTGCTACCGTTGCCAGACCGTGGTGGAGCCCACCCTGTCCAAGCAATGGTTCGTGGCGGTCAAGCCCCTGGCCCAGGAAGCGATCCGGGCGGTGCAGGAGGGCCGCACCAACATTCTGCCAAAGACCTGGGAAAACACCTTCTACGACTGGATGTACAACATCCGCGACTGGTGCATCTCCCGGCAGATCTGGTGGGGCCATCAGATCCCGGCGTGGACCTGCCAGGGCTGCGGTGAACTTATCGTAGCCCGCGACACCCCGGAGAAGTGCCCCAAGTGCGACGGGTTGGAACTCATCCAGGAGACCGACGTGCTCGACACCTGGTTCTCCTCGGCCCTGTGGCCCTTCTCCACCCTGGGCTGGCCAGACAAGACCCCGGAACTCGCCATGTTCTACCCCACCTCGGTGCTCATCACCAGCTTCGACATCCTCTTCTTCTGGGTGGCGCGCATGCTGATGATGGGCATCCACCTCATGGGCGAGATCCCGTTCACCGATGTCTATTTGCACGCCCTGGTGCGCGACCAATACGGCGCCAAGATGAGTAAGAGCAAGGGCAATGTCCTGGATCCCCTGGAGGTCATGGACAAGTACGGTACCGATGCCCTGCGCTTCACCATGGCTGCCTTTGCCGCCCAGGGCCGCGACATTCGCCTGAGCGAGGAGCGCATCGAGGGCTACCGCCACTTCATCAACAAGATCTGGAACGCCGCGCGCTTCGCCTTGCTGCACATCAAGGAGAGCCCAGCGCCGAACCTGCTCCATCTCGACCCGGACCGCCTTGCCCTGCCACACCAATGGATCCTGTCGCGCCTCTCCGCCACCACGGCCGAAGTCATCCGCACCCTGGAGGACTACCGCTTCAACGACGCGGCACAGGCCCTCTACCAGTTCACCTGGCACGAGTTCTGCGACTGGTATCTGGAATGGAGCAAGCCCGACCTCTACGGCGACGACGTGGTGGCCAAGCAGACCGCGCAAATGGTGCTCTTCGCGGTGCTGGAAACGCTCTTGAAACTCCTGCACCCGATGATCCCCTTTGTCACCGAGGAGATCTGGTCCGTGCTGCCCGGCGAACGCGCCTCGATCATGACCGCCCCTTTTCCCACCGTGCGGCAAGACTGGGAAAACACCATGGCCGAGGGTGACACCGCCCTGTTCATCGGCGTGGTCACCGGTATCCGCAATATCCGCTCCGAGATGATGATCCACCCGGGCGCCGAGATTGGCGCGACCGTGGTCTGCCATGATGCTGACCGGGCGAACACCCTCGCAGGCCTGTCAGGTTCGATCAAGGCCCTCACCCGCGCCAAAGAGCTCACCGTGACCCGGAACGGCGAGCGGCCAAAGGGCGCCGCCTCCTATCTCTTTCAGGACGTGGAAATCTTCGTGCCCATCGCCGGTCTGGTCGACGTGCAAAAAGAACTCGCCAAACTCGAAAAGGAACTCGCCAAGAACCAGGATCTAATCGACAAGATCACCGGCAAACTTACTAACCAGAAATTTCTGGCCAACGCCCCTGGCGACGTGGTGGCCAAGGAGCGCGACAAGCAGGAGATGTACCAGGCCAAAATGGCCAAAGTGCGGGAAAGCATGGCCCGCCTGCGGGAGATCGAGAAGGGCTGAAGCGCCAGCTTACAGACCTTTGCCATCTTTTCCTCAACAACTTACGTTCCACACACTATCTTCTGCAAGGGGTGACTACATGGCAAAACCAAATTTTTCGTTTCAGAAACGTCAAAAAGAGTTGGAAAAGAAAAAAAAGAACGAAGAAAAGAAACAGCGCAAACTGGAAAAAAACAATAGCCATCCCGCGGAAGAGCATGAGCAGATGCCGGAAGAGGACGGGGCGCTTTAGCCACGATGAACATACTTACGGACCGAATGATGCGTGCGTCAAGTTGGACATCCATCTCTATGTGGAGGTTGAGGCCGACGGCGGTGCAACCCGTCAGGCCATGGCGGTTGTTTGACCTCAGGCAGCAAATATCTTCTTATGGGGTAACATTCTTCCTTTAAATCCAATTGCCAGGGACCAACCATGCGCGGACTTGCCGGCCTCATCCTTGCCATTTTCCCGTTACTGACCGCTGTGCCGGGGTTTGCCGCCCATGGCGTCAGCATCGACGGCACCCTCAAGTATTCTCCCGGCTTCAGCCACTTCGACTACGCCTCGCCCGACGCGGTCAAGGGTGGCACCTTGCTGCTGCACGACCTGGGCAGCTTCGACAAGATGAATCCATTCACCCTGAAGGGCACCCCGCCGGCCGGCCTGTCCGAGCTGGTCTTCGAGACCCTGGCCGAGCCGAGCCTGGACGAACCCTTTGCCGCCTATGGCTTGCTGGCCCAGGATATCGTGGTGGCCGCCGACCGGTTGTCGGTAATCTATACCCTGAACCCGGCAGCCAAGTTTTCCGACAACACGCCGGTGACCGCCGAGGACGTCGCCTTTTCCCTGGACACCCTGAAAAGCGACAAGGCCCACCCCTTCTACCAATCCTATTACAACGATATCAGCAAGGCCGAGATCCTGGCGCCCAACAAGGTGCGTTTTGTCTTCCGCCAGAAGAACCGCGAGCTGCACATGATCGCCAGCCAATTGCCGATCTTTTCCAAAAAGTTCTACACCGAGCACGCCTTTGACGACTCTTCCATGGCGCCGCCGCTCGGTTCCGGGCCGTACACGGTGACGGGGAGCAGCCCGGGCAAGTTCATCACTTACAGCCGCAACCCCAACTACTGGGGGTGCGACCTGCCTGTGCGGCGCGGGCTGTACAACTTCGACACCATCACCTTCAAATACTACAAAGATCAGATCGTGGCGGTGGAGGCCTTCAAGGCCGGTGAGTTCGAGTTTATGTCGATCAACATGGCCAAGCAGTGGGCCCGTGACCTGAACGGCCCCAAGTTCGACCAAGGACAGATCGTCAAACAGACCCTGCCCCACCGCAACAACCAGGGCATGCAGGGGCTGCTATTCAACACCCGGCGGCCGCTCTTCGCCGACCGGAGGGTGCGCCAGGCGCTGACCATGGCCTTTGACTTTGAGTGGGCCAATCAGGCCCTGTTTTTCAACGAGTACACCCGGGCCAGTTCATACTTCAGCAACTCCTACCTTGCCGCCCAAGGGGTGCCCAAGGTCCGGGAACTCGCCCTGCTGGAACCCTACCGTAAGCAACTGCCACCCGAGCTCTTCAACGCCCCCCCAACCCCCTTTGCCAACCCTAATCCGGACGCCCTGCGCCAGCATCTGAAGCAGGCCCAGGAATTGCTGGCCACTGCCGGCTGGACAGTAAAAAACGGCGTACTTCTGAATAGTAAGGGCGAACCCTTCAGCTTTGAGATCATGCTAGATTCACCCACCTTTGAACGGGTCATGGCCGCCTACGTGAAAAACCTCGAACGCCTCGGGGTCAAGGCCACCTACCGGAGCATTGACCCGGCCCTCTACACCCGGCGCCAGCAACGCTTCGACTTCGATATGATGGTTTACGTCTTTGGCCAGTCGCAGTCGCCAGGCAACGAGCAGCGCGATTTCTGGCACTCTTCCGCCGCCGACCGCGAGGGCTCCCGTAACCTCATCGGCATCAAGGATCCGGTGGTGGACCAACTGGTGGACAAGCTCATCTACGCCACCACCCAGGATGAGCTCACCACCTCCTGCAGCGCCCTGGACCGCGTCCTCTGGTACGGCTACTACCTGGTGCCGAACTGGTACCTCGACCACCACCGCGTCGTCTACTGGAATCTCTTTGCCCGGCCCGCAACTTTGCCTACCTTCTATTCGCCTATGCAGGCTTTGATGACTTGGTGGAAGAAGTGAGTTGAAAGCTGAAAGCTCAAAGCTGAAAGTCTATGGAAAAAGGCTATTGGAGAGTGTGATGAAAATAGTTACCTGCCCGGCCATTTCAGCCCATTCAATTAATTTCAGATCTTCAGGTACCTTAGACTTTCAGCTTTCAGCTTTCAGCTTTGAGCTCTCCTCCTCTTCTTTGAGCCTTGAGCCTTGAGCATCTATATTCTTAGGCGCCTTCTCCTCATGATCCCGACCATCTTCGGAATCATGCTCATCACCTTTGCCGTGACCCAGTTCGTGCCGGGTGGGCCGGTGGAGCAACTTATCGCCAAGATCGAGGGGCATGGCAGCGGCGGCGCCGAGGTGCGGGCTACGGGCGGGGGTGCCTTGTACCAGGGCGCCAAGGGGCTTGATCAGGAGCGCATCGCCAAGCTCCAGCAGCTCTACGGCTTCGACCAGCCGCCGATGAAACGTTTCTGGCTCATGATGAAACACTACCTGGTGTTTGATTTCGGCACCTCCTACTATCACCAGCAGTCCGTCGCCGCCCTGGTGATCTCCAAGCTGCCGGTCTCCATGAGCCTGGGGCTGTGGTCCTTTGTCATTATCTACGGCACCTGCATCCCGCTTGGCATCGCCAAGGCGGTGCGCGAGGGCTCGCGCTTCGACGTGCTCACCTCGTCCGCCATCCTGGTGGGCTACGCCATTCCCGGCTTTGTGCTGGGCATCCTGCTCATCGTCCTTTTTGGCGGCGGCTCCTTCTGGAGCCTTTTCCCGCTACGCGGCCTGGTCTCCGATAACTGGCAGACCCTGCCGCTGCTGGGCAAGATCACCGACTACCTCTGGCACATGGTGCTGCCCGTGGTCTCCATGGCCGTGGGCAGTCTGGCGGTCATGACCCTGCTCACCAAGAACAGCTTCCTGGAAGAGATCCGCAAGCAGTACGTCATTACCGCCCGCGCCAAGGGGTTGGAGGAGAACCGCGTCCTCTATCGCCATATCTTCCGTAACGCCATTATCCCGATCATCACCGGCTTCCCGGGCTCGTTCGTCACCGCCTTCTTCACCGGCAGCCTGCTCATCGAGACCATCTTTTCGCTGGACGGCATGGGGCTTTTGGCCTATGAGTCCATCTTGAACCGTGACTATCCGGTAGTGCTGGGCACCCTCTACTTCTTCACCATCATCGGGCTCATCTCCCGGCTGCTCTCCGATCTCTCCTACGTCATGGTTGATCCGCGCATCACCTTTGACAGTGTGGAGTCCCGGTAATCATGGCCAACCCGCAAAGCCTCTGGCGTCGGCGCTGGCGTCGCTTCAAGAGCAACCGCCGCGGCTACTGGAGCCTGGTGCTCTTCACCCTCCTTTTGGTGTTAAGCCTCTTCGCCGAAGTGCTCAGCAACGACAAGCCCTTCCTCGTCCAATACCAGGGCGGCTACTATTTCCCCATCTTTCAGACTTACAGCGAGACCACCTTTGGCGGCGACTTCGCCACCGAGGCCGACTATCAGGATCCGCTGGTGCGGCGGAACATCAGCAGCCATGGTAACTGGGCCCTGTTCCCGCCCAACCCCCACTCCTTTGCCTCGATCAGCCTGGATCTGAACGCGCCGGTTCCCTCGCCGCCCACCCGCAGCAACTTCCTGGGCACCGACGACCACGGCCGCGACGTGCTGGCCCGGCTGATCTACGGCTTCCGGCTGTCGGTGCTTTTCGCCTTTGTCCTTACCATTGTCGGCACCGTGGTCGGCATCATGGCCGGCGCCGTGCAAGGCTATTTCGCCGGCAGAGTTGACCTTTACATGCAGCGTTTTATCGAGATATGGAGCGCCATGCCCGAACTCTACTTGCTCATCATCTTCGCCTCCATCTTCAAGCCCAGCGTGCTGCTGCTTATCATCCTGCTCTCGCTGTTCGGCTGGATGGGGCTCTCCGACTACGTGCGAGCCGAATTCCTCAAGGGCCGCAACCTTGACTATGTATTGGCCGCCAAGGCCCTGGGGGTGGGCAACACTACCATCATGTTCCGCCACCTGCTGCCCAACGGCATGACGCCGGTGATCACCTTCCTGCCCTTCCGCATGTCCGGCTCCATCCTGGCACTCACCAGCCTCGACTTCCTCGGCCTGGGCGTACCACCGCCCACCCCGAGCCTGGGCGAACTGCTGGCCCAGGGTAAGGGCAATATCGACGCCTGGTGGCTGTCCATCTCCACCTTTGTGGTGCTGGTGGGGACATTGGTGTTGCTGATCTTCATCGGCGAGGCGTTGCGGGAGGCGTTTGATCCGAGGAAAATATGAAGAGCTCAAGGCTCAAAGCTGAAGGCTGAAAGCTTAAGGAAAGAACATCATGTCCCATGACGAACCAAATATCGATACCCCGCTGCTGCAAGTCGAAGACTTATGCCTGGACTTTATGGCGGATGGGCAACCTTCCCGGGTGCTGGAGAAGGTCTCCTTCGCCATGCAGGCGCACGAGACGCTGGCCCTGGTGGGGGAGTCCGGTTCCGGCAAGTCGGTGACCGCGCTTTCCATCCTGCGGTTGCTGGAGACCGTGGCCAATATCAAGACTTCAGGCCGTATCCTTTTCGAGGGGCGCGATCTGACCAGGGTGACGAGCAACGACATCCGGCGGGTGCGCGGCAATCGCATTGCCATGATCTTCCAAGAGCCCATGACCTCGCTGAACCCGGTGTACACCATCGGCGACCAGATCGTCGAGCCCATCATTTTGCACCAGGGGGTGAGCAAGGGTGAGGCCAAAAAAAGGGCCATTGAATTGCTGGACCGCACCGGTATCCCGGACCCGGCCGGCCGTTTCCACTCCTACCCGCACCAGCTCTCCGGCGGCCAGCGCCAACGCGCCATGATCGCCATGGCCCTGGCCTGCAAGCCGGCGCTGCTCATTGCCGACGAGCCGACCACGGCCCTGGACGTCACCATCCAGGCCCAGATCCTCGCCCTGATCAAGGAGTTACAGCAAGAGTTCGGCATGGCCGTGCTGCTCATCACCCACGACCTGGTAATGGTGCGGAAGATCGCCGACAATGTCATCATCATGCACCACGGTCGTATCATCGAGCGTGGACCCACTGAACGCATCTTCGCGGCACCGCGGGATCCGTACACCATCCATTTACTTGACTCGGTGCCCAAGGGCGAACCCCTGGCAAAACCGGCCAGCGCTCCGATCATTTCGCTAACAAATTTGCGCTGCGAATTCGGTGCCCAATCCGGCCTTTTCCGCCGCAAGTCGGCGGCCATCATAGCGGTGGACGACGTCACCCTCACCATCCACGCGGGCACCACCTTTGGCCTGGTAGGTGAATCCGGCTCAGGCAAGTCCACCCTGGGCATGTGTCTGCTCCGCCTGGTCAATTGCACCGGCACCGTCGAGTATGGTCAGATCGATATCACCGAACTTTCCCCCCGCAAGCTACGGCCGCTCCGAAAAGAACTGCAGGTGGTCTTCCAAGATCCCTTCAGTTCACTGTCCCCCCGGCTTACTGTGGGCCAAATCATCGGCGAGGGACTGACGGTGCACAACATCGGCAAATCCAAGGGCGAACGACTGCAACTGGTGGCCAACGCTCTGACCGAGGTCGGGTTGGAGCCGGACATGGCCAGTCGCTACCCTCACGAATTCTCCGGCGGCCAGCGCCAGCGCATCGCCATTGCCCGGGCGGTGATTTTAAAACCCCGCTTCCTGGTGCTCGACGAACCGACCAGCGCCCTGGACATGACCATCCAGGCCCAGATCATCGAACTGTTGCGCGACCTGCAGCGCCGCCACAACATGACCTACCTCTTCATCTCCCACGACCTGCGGGTGGTGCGCGCCCTGGCCGACGAGATCGCGGTCATGCACCACGGCCGCATCGTCGAGTCCGGCCCGGCCCATCGGATCTTCGAGAATCCGCAACATGAATACACCAAGCAGCTCTTTGCCGCGGCCTTTAAACTGGAGCCGGTGAAAAGCAGCCATGCCGCCTGACATACATAATTATCCTGCAGGATGTCGGCAATACCGACGGACCAAGAGGCGGGCAATCTGACAGGTATGCAAGACTGTTTTGGCGGTGGACCTAAATCACTAAAGCAGCTACGTCCCCTTTGGCCTGGCCCCTGCTCATTGCCGACGAGCCGACCACGGCACTGGATGTCACCATCCAGGCGCAGATCCTCGCCCTGATCAAGGAGTTACAGCAAGAGTTCGGCATGGCCGTGCTGCTCATCACCCACGACCTGGTAATGGTGCGGAAGATCGCCGACAATGTCATCATCATGCACCACGGTCGTATCATCGAGCGTGGACCCACTGAACGCATCTTCGCGGCACCGCGGGATCCGTACACCATCCATTTACTTGACTCGGTGCCCAAGGGCGAACCCCTGGCAAAACCGGCCAGCGCTCCGATCATTTCGCTAACAAATTTGCGCTGCGAATTCGGTGCCCAATCCGGCCTTTTCCGCCGCAAGTCGGCGGCCATCATAGCGGTGGACGACGTCACCCTCACCATCCACGCGGGCACCACCTTTGGCCTGGTAGGTGAATCCGGCTCAGGCAAGTCCACCCTGGGCATGTGTCTGCTCCGCCTGGTCAATTGCACCGGCACCGTCGAGTATGGTCAGATCGATATCACCGAACTTTCCCCCCGCAAGCTACGGCCGCTCCGAAAAGAACTGCAGGTGGTCTTCCAAGATCCCTTCAGTTCACTGTCCCCCCGGCTTACTGTGGGCCAAATCATCGGCGAGGGACTGACGGTGCACAACATCGGCAAATCCAAGGGCGAACGACTGCAACTGGTGGCCAACGCTCTGACCGAGGTCGGGTTGGAGCCGGACATGGCCAGTCGCTACCCTCACGAATTCTCCGGCGGCCAGCGCCAGCGCATCGCCATTGCCCGGGCGGTGATTTTAAAACCCCGCTTCCTGGTGCTCGACGAACCGACCAGCGCCCTGGACATGACCATCCAGGCCCAGATCATCGAACTGTTGCGCGACCTGCAGCGCCGCCACAACATGACCTACCTCTTCATCTCCCACGACCTGCGGGTGGTGCGCGCCCTGGCCGACGAGATCGCGGTCATGCACCACGGCCGCATCGTCGAGTCCGGCCCGGCCCATCGGATCTTCGAGAATCCG
>DYDL01000050.1:0-101 GCA_020717925.1 Desulfocapsa sp. | reverse complement strand
GTCGAGTCCGGCCCGGCCCATCGGATCTTCGAGAATCCGCAACACGAATACACCAAGCAGCTCTTTGCCGCGGCCTTTAAACTGGAGCCGGTAAAAAACAG
>DYDL01000255.1 GCA_020717925.1 Desulfocapsa sp. | reverse complement strand
ACAGGGGCGTATCCCGGAGGCGGGCCAGGGTGATATGGGGTGCAAACTTCCGCCCTTCCGGCTCCAGGCCGTAACGGACCAGGGTGGCCTCCACCCGGTTGCGCAACAGGACCAGGGCATCATTTTTCGCCACCCCGGCCCAGAGTACGCGGGGGGATTGCCGGGGCGGGAAACAGCCCAACCCCTGCACCTGCATGGCAAAGGAGCTGGAACGCACCCCGGCCAGCCCCTCGCGGACCTCCCGAAACATAGTGCCATCCACCTCGCCGATAAAACGCAGAGTCAGATGAATCTGCTCCGCCGCCACCCAATGGGCGCCGGGCAGGCCGAAACAGAGGCCAGCAAGTTGCTGCCGCACCGACTCCGGAAGATCAACCGCAACAAATAGCCTGATATCCATCGCTTCCCCAGACCATCACATGCCCGCAGCCGTTAACGCCCTTGATGGCATACTATCTCCAACATACCCGGAAATGACCTGCCCATGCCAGCGTATTTCGCCTGCCCTGCCCGCCTGGTCTTCCGGTTGACATCCGCTGTGGCATGGAATAGTGTAACTTTTTTCAAAGACTGCATCTAAAACTCAATAAATTGAGCCGCCATGACCACCGCTTGCCACGCCCCGGCCAGGAGCCAGAAAATCTGCGTTTCCATTGCCGCCGCCACCACAACCTTGGCGCTGGCCGCGGCCCGGAATGCGGAACCGGTCGCCGATGTCCTGGAAATCAGGTTGGACAGCCTGAGCGACCCTGCCGTTGCCCCATTTCTGTCCCTCCTGAACAAACCGCTGCTCTTCACCAACCGTCCTGCCTGGGAAGGCGGCAATTTTGCCGGACCAGAGGCGGACCGCGTTGCGCTCCTCGTGGCCGCGGCCAAGGCTGGCGCCGCCTATGTGGACATCGAACTGCGTTGCGAGCGCCACCTTTTCGACCAGCTCCGCGCCGCCGCCGATGCTACCGCAATCATCGTCTCCTGGCACGATTTCAACGGCACGCCGGCAGCTCCTGAACTTGCCGACATTCTGCGCCGCCAGCAGGAATCAGGCGCCACCATCGGCAAGATCGTCACCACCGCCCACACCTTCCAGGATGTCCTGCGGGTGCTCAACCTGCAAACCGAGGCCGCTGCATTTGGCTTTCCTCTCATCGCCTTCTGCATGGGGCAAGCCGGCATGATCAGCCGAGTCGCCACCCTGGAGTTGGGCGGGTTCATGACCTATGCCGCGCCGGATACCGGCCTGGCCACCGCGCCGGGCCAGTTGCCGGCCAGCATCTTGCGCACTATCCTTGCGAGCCTCGGCCAACCGCTGGCTTAACCAGGCACATCAACCAGATCGGAAAAGCACCATGCAAGAGATCAAACCGCTCGCCACGATAAACGCCACACTTCAGGTGCCGGGCTCAAAAAGCATTACCCAGCGGGCCCTCATCGCCGCCGCCCTGGCGGATGGCGAAAGCCTGATCCATGGGCCGCTGGCCAGCGAGGACACCCACTATACAGCAACGGCCCTCCGGGCCATGGGCATCATCATCGATGATACCGGCGACACCTGGCGCGTCCACGGCAGCGGTGGCCGCATCCAGACCCCGACCGCAGCCATCCATCTCGGCAACAACGGCACCGCCACCCGCTTTCTGACCTCGGTGGCCGCCCTGGGCAACGGCAGCTTCCGCATCACCGGTGATCATCGCATGGAGGAGAGGCCCATCCAGCCGCTCATGGCCGCCCTGCGCGGCTGGGGGGTGGACATCGTCAGCGATAAAAACACCGGCTGCCCGCCGCTCACGATCACGGCCCATGGCCTGGCTGGCGGCAAGACCCTGCTCCCCGAGGGAAAGAGCAGTCAGTACCTCTCCTCGCTCCTGCTGGTGGCCCCATATGCCGGCCACCCAGCGGAACTGGAGGTGGCTGGAGAGGTGCTTTCCAAACCCTACGTCACCATGACCATGGCGGTGATGGCAGCCTTCGGCGTTGAGGTGACCGCCAACCAAGCCCTGAATCGTTTTTCCATTCCGTCAGGGAGTTACCACGCCAGGGAATACCAGGTGGAGGGCGACGCCTCAAGCGCCTCCTACTTTTGGGCCGCGGCCGCGGTTACCGGCGGCCGGGTAACGGTGGGCAACGTACCGTCACCATCCCTGCAAGGGGACACGGCGCTGGTCGATATCCTGGCCCGGATGGGATGCACGGTGGAACGCACGACTACCGCTATCACCGTGCAGGGCACACCGCATTTGCGCGGGGTGGAGGTGGACATGGGCGACTGCCCGGACGTGGTGCCCACCCTGGCCGTGGTGGCCACGATGGCCCAAGGCCGGACGGTGATCAAAAACATCGCCCACCTGCGCATCAAGGAATGCGACCGGTTGCATGTGATGGCAACGGAACTGACCAAACTGGGGGTAAAAGTACAAGAACTGGCCGACACCCTGATCATCGAAGGCATGGTTCCGGGGGCGCCTACCCTGCATGGCGCCGATATCGACACCTACAACGACCACCGTATCGCCATGAGCTTTGCGGTGGCCGGTTTGACCATCCCCGGGGTTCGGATCCTGGAGGAAAAATGTGTAAATAAATCATTTCCCGACTTCTGGGAGCGGCTGCAACAACTCTATCTGCCCTGAATGACCTAGTCGCGGCCGAGATTGCGGACAGCCAATAGCGTCGCCATCCGCAATCCCCACCACCCACTGCCAGTGTACCCGGTGTTCCACGCGGGCCTCCCCGGCCTTGCCCGACGGCAACGCCAGAAAAAAGAAGGGGGGGGGACACGATCCAGGCCATGTCCCCCCCTTATACTCTGGTGGGCGATACGGGATTTGAACCTGTGACTTCCACCGTGTGAAGATGGCACTCTAACCACTGAGTTAATCGCCCGTTATTTACCCCCCATAACTACCCCATCAACGACCAAACCGCAACCCCAAAAAGGGGGGAAGAGAGGGTGCCGCTGACCGTGTCCATCTGGAATCATCAAGGCGGCAGTGGATGAAGGGGCCGAGGTGATCATCATTAACAGCCTTTCCCATGCCTGGTCAGGGTCTGGCGGGGTGCTGGACATGCACGACATGGCGGCCAAGGGGCAAAAGGCCGCCAACTCCTGGGCCGCCTGGCGTGAGGTGACGCCGGAGCATAACGCCCTGGTCGATGCCATCCTGCAGGCGCCCTGCCATATCATCTGCACCATGCGGACCAAGACCGCCTGGGAGGCGGTGGAAAGCGGCAACGGCAAGAAGGCGCCGCAGAAGATCGGCCTGAAACCTGAACAGCGGGAAGGCATGGAGTACGAGTTTACCCTGGTGCTGGACCTGGCCCTGGATGGCCACATCGCCACCGCCGGCAAGGACCGGACCAGCCTCAGTATATCTTGGGGGTCAAACCCAAACTATTAACTTGAGTCTCATTGATCAGGTT
>DYDL01000049.1 GCA_020717925.1 Desulfocapsa sp. | reverse complement strand
GCACATCTTTGACTTCAACCAGGACATCTACGGCCAGCCCATCAAGATCAATCTGTTACAGTTTTTACGCGGCGAACAGAAGTTCTCCGGCCCCCGGGAACTGGCCGCCCAAATCGCCAAGGACTGCCGCACCGCCAGAAAGGTGTTGGAGCACGCCCAGCATGAGCTTTTGCTCTCGTGCGAAGAGAAATTCAATCGGTAATAAAGTTCGGCATCGCACCTCCGATAGTAACTACCACCCATACGACCCTATAGATCCTATGAGTCCTATAGGTCACATGACAACCAAAACAAACCCCCTCGGCCGGGCGAACCTGGCCGAGGGGGTTTTCAATTAACAGTGCAATTTATTCTAGGCGCAAGCCTTAGAAGTTCAACTCCAGAGTGTGACGCATGAAATAAGCGTTGTCGGGATCGGGACTATCGGCAGTGGCATCCCACGCGTCGCCGGCGAACAGATAGGCAAGCTCGAGTTTGTAGGCCAGATTCTTGCTGAGCTTCCAGGTGGCGAAGCCAGCCAACTCGACGCCAACGTCATCTTGGGTATCACCTGCATCGTTCACCAGATCATCGTTGTTGTCCGTCTCGTTCAGCAGGATCTTGCTGAGCCGCGCCTCAAGGGCCAGAGGCTTGCTCGTGGCCGGGCAGGTGGTATTAACATTGGTGAACACCTGGAAGATCGTCAGGTTGGTCAGACCGGTATTCCTTCCGCTCATGCCGGGGATCGCCAGACGGTAGCCGGGGATGACCACTTGGTAGATAGTGTCGGTGAGAAAATTAACGAAACCGCCGTCCTCGTCCGCATCTTCGCCGTCGTCACCGGAACCATAGCCGACCAGGCCGCCGACCTTAAAGGTATTGGTCAGGTTCGCGGTGGCCTTGACCTGCATGGCATAACCCTTGGCATCCACTTCATCGCCGAGATCGCTGCCGTCGTTCTCGTACAAGGTACCGAACTGGTACTCAACATCGGCGCTCAGATCGACCATGCCGAGTTTGAAGGCGCCGTCCATGCCCAAGTTGAAGAACTTCATGCCGCCCTCGTCCACAGTCTGATCGTAGTCCTGATGCAGATAAGTCAGGTTGGCACCAAAGGAAACGGCGTCGTTGATCTTCTGGGTATAGATGCCGAGGTAACCGTCGATGTCGTCGCGGTGGTCATCGCTGTTCCCTTCCTCAAACTTGATGATACCGCCGGTTACGTTGGCGCCCCAGACCGTCTCGCCAAAAATTATGGCGGCGTCGTCGCCGGAGGCGGAGTTGCCGCCGTGATCAAAGAACAACCCGTTGCCCTCGGCCAACCGCATGTGACCAACCTTGATCCCGACGTTGCATGGCTGATACTGCAACCAACCCTCAAGGACGGACAGGTCGGTGGAGCCGTCCACCTGCTTGGAACCGCCCGAATTCAAACCAGCGGAGTTGCCGTCGCCCCAGCCGTAAGTATCGCTGGAGGAATCGCCGGTCTGCAAGAGAATGCGGCCTGTCACGCCGTCACCGGCCTGAACCGTGGCGCCCAACTGCACCCGGCCATCGTAGCCGCTCGTGTCGGAAGAACTGTTCGGGGCGCCTTCAGCGCCGTCAATTCCATCGTCATCAACCGTATCCTTTTGCAGGTAACCGCGCATGCGCACGTTGCCGTCAAGGGTCACCTTGACGCTGCCCATGGCCACGACCGGGGTGGTCTCGGGTGGCGCCACGACAGATACGGCCTGGGCAGAAACAGTCATGCCCAGCAGAAAAGCAGTACTCAAAGCCCCTACTATTGGTTTCCTCATCTCCCTTCCTCCCTGTTCTTCTTGTGTTTATTAACTCCCCCTAAAGACATCGAAAAACCACGGCGTTTCACAGTGCTGCCCAGTCAACGCCCATTAATCAATTAGGCATTGGCATCCGCCGCTCCAGTACGGAACGTCGACGGCATGCCCTGCGTTTCCCCTCCTTTCCCTTGCGGCCGCTCCGTTTACTCCCGTGGCGCGGACCTTGCGGGATACTTGGTTGATCATGCGAAAAACGCCGCACTTGTGGCATGTAATGCGATTACCCGCCAAATGTCAAGCAATTCCAACATGTTCCCCGGAAAAAATCGTAAGGGGCGAAACGCTGGCAAAATTTACGATCAGGAGACCCGCTCCACGATGATTTTGGCCACGGGCTGAAGAAAGCGATGAGTCTCGTTGAGCCCGGAACCATCCCGAAGCTCCTCCAGATCTTGATCGGACGAATCGCCCAAGGGCTCGTCATGGGTGATCACACCGGCATGGAGGGTGATGTAGTCGTGCGCATCGTCCCGCGCGGGGTCGTAACCAATGGCCTCTTTCTCATTAAAAAGGGCAAAACCGTACACCGTCAACTCGGTTTCCGTGTTGGCCTCGGTGCCGGCGTCATAGGCATTGGTATAGAGGATGAGACTCTCGCCGATCCCAAGCTGGCCAATGGACACATCGGTCACCCCGGTAAAGCCGTCGTTGGTGAACATCATGCCGGTCGCCACGGTGAGCCGGTAGTCCTGGCCAGGGGGTACCGACAGAGAGACCTGCGCCTGCCTGCCGCCCAAGAGGCCGATGGCCTGACCAGAGGAAGTGTCAACCATTACCTTGGTAAGGACCACGGCCGGATCCTTACCCGCCTCGGTCAAGAGCCACTTGCCGGGCTCGCTGTCGGCCGCCTGGGCCAACTGGCCGCCCTCGGCCAAACGCTCAATCTGCTCTTCGGCCTCCGCGCCCAGTGTCCATGCCTGGTAACCTCCGGTGTGAACGATGACCCCCACCGGCGCAAAATACTGATTATAGGTCAGATTGACCATTGTGACACGGTACACCGTGTTGGGAGGATAAACTTCGTCCTGATTGCCGCAGCCGCCAAGAACGGCCAGCAACAGCGCCATGGCGAGCCAGGTTGAAGTCGTTACGAACCGCGCCTCTCTTCTCATTGCACAGTCACCTTTACCGTGGCCACCGCACTCGACGGCGCGGGCTCCGCGCCATGCCAGCGGTGGTGGATATAATCCAGGTCGCTCTTGCCGCCGTCGCGAGTGGTGTCGCCCAGCACGCCCCGGTGGATGGTAATAAAAGGATTACTCCCTTCCTGGCCAGACGCGCCTATGCCATTATCACCCAGATAGTCATCAGTCACATCACCCTTGGTCTCGGCCATGTAAGGATCATTGACACACGCCGGAGGAGTTTGGCGCAGGTCGGGGTCGGGAATCAAAAGCTCGTTATTAGCCTCGGTGCCGGCGTCATAGGCCAGCATATAAAAGGTGTAGGTGCCTGGCTCGAGCGGAATTAGTGCTGCCTCCAGGCCCGCAAAGCCATCGTTGGTGAGCATAATGCGGCCGACAATGGAGAGGCGGGTGTTGGCCCCGTTCGTCACCACCAGACCCGGGAGGCTTACCAGATTGTCATTGTCGACCCCCAACTCAAGCAACTTTGGATATGATACCACCCCGGCCCGATAGGAATTAACCCCCCAGACATCGGCCTTGGGGTCGTCGCTGAGCATCTCGGCGGCCAGGGCGCCCTGCTTGCCACATTCCGCCAACTCCTCCAGGCCATCCGGGGCCGCATTCCCGGAAACAAACAAGGGATGATTAACCGCGTGGGCGACAATCAGCAACTCCCGCAAAGGGTGGGCAACGGTCGTATTGGTGATTTTAATGGTCAGCGACACTGCCTGGGCAAGGCCACCCATGGTGAACCACATCCCGACGCAGATGGTGACCAACCCTCGCAACCTCATGACAATTCCTCCAATGTTTAAAACAGCCCCTGGCGGCTAGCGGCCAGGGGCTGGAACAGGGCTGCTACAATCCTACGGACACCCGGCTTTGTCAAGGAGAATCTCCCCGCTAACAAGCGGGCCGCGAGCAGCCAGGGGGGTCAAGAGCGGTAATCGGCGTTGATGGAGACGTAATCCATGGAAAAGTCACAGGTGTGGTAAACCGCCGCGCCGCCGCCGGCCCCAAGATCGACGCCCACGGTGAAACGTTTCCGCCGCAAGACCATGGTGGCGCGGGCCTCGGCGTCTTTCCCCAGACCCAGACCGTTTTCGACCATGACCACGTCGTCGAAGCGGATGGATACCTGCGCCGGATTAAAGCGAGCACCGGAGCGGCCGAGGGCGGCGATAATGCGGCCCCAGTTGGCGTCGGACCCGAAAAAGGCGGTCTTCACCAGGGCTGAGTTGGCGATGGTCCGCGCCGCCATGACAGCCTCTTCATCGTTATCAGCCCCCTGTACCGCGATGGTGACCAGTTTGGTGGCGCCTTCGCCGTCAGCCACAACCTGCATGGCCAGATCGCGCAGCAGATCGTCCAGGGCCTCGCGGAAGGCGGTCAGCTCCGGGGAACCCGCGGCCAACGGCGGATTGTTGGCCAGGCCGTTGGCCAGCAACAGCAGGGTATCGTTGGTGGAGGTGTCGCCATCCACGGTAATACGGTTGAAGGATTGCTCCGCCCCGGCCCGCAGCCACTCCCGCAGGTCGGCGGCCGAGGCCACTGCCGCGTCGGTCATGACAAAGGCGAGCAAAGTGGCCATGTTGGGCATGATCATGCCGGCGCCCTTGGCCAGGCCAAGCAGCCGCACCGGCTTCCCGCCCACTATTACGGTGCGAACCGCGGTCTTGGGCACCGTGTCCGTGGTCATCATGGCCAGGGACACAGCGGCAAAACCATCAACGCTTAGCTGCCCGGCCACATCCGGCACGCCGCGCTCAAAGCAATTCATGTCAAGCTGCATGCCGATGACGCCGGTGGAAGTCACCAGCACCTCGGCCTCCGGGATGCCAAGGGAGTCGGCCACCAGACGGGAACAGACCCGGGCATTGCGCAACCCCTCTTCCCCGGTGCAGGCATTGGCAATACCAGAGTTGACCAGCACGGCCCGAGCCCGCCCACCAGCCACCCGCTCCAAGTCAAGAAGCACCGGCGCCGCCTGCACCAGACTGGTGGTAAACACGCCAGCCGCCATGGCCGGCACGTCCGAGACGATAAGGCCCAAGTCTAAACGGTCCTTGCCCCGGACACCGCTCTTGACCGCCGCGGCCCGGAAACCCTGCACGAAAAGCGTACTATCCGTCATTCCCGCCTACCTTTCACCTTTGACCTTTCACCTTTCACCTTCTTCATTCCGCCTTGCCGCAACAACGCTTATACTTTTCACCACTGCCGCAAGTACAAGGATCGTTACGCCCAATCTTGCCGCCCAGCCGCTTCGCCGGCCGTCTGCCCTCATCCCCGTCCGGCCCACGGCTCAGTCGCATCTCCTGCTGCCTCTCCCGCTGCTCGCGGGCCATGCGTTCGACCTCATCCTCCTGGACCAACTGGACCCTGAACAAGGTCGAGACCGTCTGCTCCTTCACCCGGCCCACCATGTCCATGAACATCTCGTAGCCCTCGCGCTTATACTCGTTCAAGGGGTTCTTTTGGCCATAGCCCCGCAGGCCGATACCCTCCTTGAGATGATCCATGTTGAGCAGGTGCTCCTTCCAGTGGGTATCCACGATCTGCAGGAGTACCACCCGCTCCAGGTGGCGCATGGTGGCGCTGCCGGTCTGCTCCTCCCGCTTGGCATAAAATCGCTGCGCTTCCGCCATGAGCTTTTCCCGGAATTTCTCGTCGTCCAAGTCTCGGCGGTCGGCCTCGTGCCAGTCGAGCCGGAAACCCAACAGGCTGTTAAGCCGATCCGAGATTTCCTGCCAGTGCCACTGCTCGGAAGGATCCTTATCCGTGGCAAAGTCATACACCACCTGATCGATGAGGTCGGCCAGCATGGACTCGATGGTCTCCTTGACCGAATCGCCCTCTAGCACCTCGCGCCGTTGCTGGTAGATGACCTCGCGCTGCTTGTTCATGACGTCATCGTACTCGAGCAGGTGCTTCCGGATGTCGAAGTTATGCCCCTCCACCTTGCGTTGGGCGTTTTCAATGGCCCGGCTGATCATGGTGTGTTCAATGGGTTCGTCCTCTCCCATGCCCAGCTTATCCATGATGCCGGAGATGCGGTCCGAGCCAAAGATGCGCAGCAGATCATCCTCCAGGGAGAGGTAAAAACGGGAGGAACCAGGGTCGCCCTGACGACCGGAACGACCGCGCAACTGGTTGTCGATACGCCGCGCCTCATGCCGGCTGGTGCCCAGAATATGCAGGCCGCCCAGATCGGTGACGCCAGGCCCCAGCTTGATGTCGGTGCCGCGGCCCGCCATGTTCGTGGCAATGGTCACCTTGCCCAACTGGCCGGCCTCGCGGATAATCTCGGCCTCCTGCTCGTGGTGCTTGGCATTCAGCACCGCGTGGGGAACGCCCTTTTTTTTCAACATCTCGGAGATCTTCTCCGACACGTCGATGCTGATGGTGCCCACCAGCACGGGCTGACCCTTCTGGTGCAGCTCCTCGATCTCCGCAATCACGGCCCGGTACTTGGCGTTGATATTCTTGTAGATCAGATCCGCATAATCCTTGCGGATCATGGTGTTGTGGGTGGGAACCACCGCCACGCTCAGGTTGTAGATCTTCTTGAACTCGGCCGCCTCGGTGTCGGCGGTGCCGGTCATGCCTGCCAGCTTCTCATACATGCGGAAATAATTCTGGAAGGTGATGGAGGCAAGCGTCTGGTTCTCCTTCTCCACCTTGACGCCCTCCTTCGCCTCCAGGGCCTGATGCAGGCCGTCGGAATAACGCCGCCCCGGCATGGTACGGCCGGTGAACTCGTCGACTATGACCACCTCGCCGTCCTTGACCAGATAGTCCACGTCGCGCTGGAAGACGATGTTGGCCTTCAAGGCCTGATTCATGTGATGCAGCCACTCAATGTTGCGAGGGTCATAGAGGTTGTCGATCTTCAGCAGCTTCTCGCTCAAGGCCACCCCCTCCTCGGTGAGAGAGACCGACCTTGCCTTTTCGTCAAGGGTGTAGTGGGTCTCCTTCATGAACTCGGGGATAATGCTGTTCACCTGGTTATAGAGGGCGGTGGACATCTCGGCCGGCCCGGAAATGATGAGTGGCGTACGGGCCTCGTCGATGAGAATGGAGTCCACCTCGTCGACAATGGCATAGTAAAAGGGCCGTTGACAGAAGTCCTGCAGGTCGAACTTCATGTTGTCGCGCAGGTAGTCGAAGCCGAATTCATTGTTGGTGCCGTAGGTAATGTCGGCGTTGTAGGCCGCCTTACGCTCGGTATCGGTCTTGCCGTGCAGAATGGTGTCAAAGGTGAGACCCAGGAAGCGGTAAAGGGCGCCCATCCACTCGGCGTCCCGGCGAGCCAGGTAATCGTTGACCGTGACCACATGCACCCCCCGGCCGGTCAGGGCGTTGAGATACACCGGCATGGTGGCCACCAGGGTCTTGCCCTCGCCGGTCTTCATCTCGGCGATCTTGCCCTGATGCAGCACGACTCCACCGACCAACTGCACGTCGAAGGGGCGCATACCCAGCACGCGGCGGCTGGCCTCGCGCACCACGGCAAAGGCCTCGGGCAGCAAGCTGTCCAGGGATTCACCCTGGGCCAGTCGTTCCTTGAAAAGCACGGTCCGCCCTGCCAGCGCAACATCGTCCAGCCCTTCCATTTCGGGCTCCAGGCCGTTAATCCGCGCCACCAGCGGTTTAATCTTTCTCAGTTCTCGTTCGTTCTTGCTGCCGAAGATCCTGGACAACACCGCATTCAACATATATTCGCTCCCATGACATAACAACCAGATCGGCTGGCTCAATCGCTGCTAATGGTTATCACCGGACCCCCGTTATCCTCCAGGATAAGGGCCTCCTCATTGCAATCCGGGAATTTGGGGCACTGGATACAGTCACTCCACACCTTATGGGGGAGTTGGCTTTTGTCAATCCTTTTAAAACCGAGATGCTCAAAAAATCCGGGCTGATAGGTCAGGGTGAATATCCGCCTGATGCCAAAACGCCTGGCCTCCTCCAGACATGCCCGCACCAACCTGGTGCCGATAGCCCGGCCGTGAAACTCCGGCGCCACGGCCAGGGAACGGATCTCGGCCAGATCATCCCAGCAGACATGCAGGGCGCAGACCCCCAAGAGGCCGCTGGCCGGGGGCTCCTTGTCTATTTCCTCGCCCACCAGATCAAAAACGACGAAATCCCGAAGCTGGTCGTACAGGGAACTCAAGGAACGGCCGAGCAGCAGCCCCTGATCGGCATAATACGTGAGCAGCGCGTAAATCGCCTTGACATCCTCCATGCGGGCGTTGCGAACCATGGTCACCTCACGGAAAATTAAAAATGCTGCAACCCTCGGCCGTCATATCAAAATGATACGCCAGCCCCATGCCCGACCACCGCGAAGTTACCAGAGGTTTCCGCCAGACAGAAAATCCTGTGGATACTACCGTACCGGGGCGGTCAGGTCAAGGAAGAGGCGCGGCCGCCGCCGGCAGCAGGGTGATGTAGACCTTGACGTTTTCCGCTTTCTCCAGGGCCGCGGCCTGGGAGTTAGCCTCGGTAAGGCTCGCGAAACGACCGACAAAGATACGCCAGAAGGGCTCATGCTCGCCGCCCGGCGCCAGCAGGAAGGCCTGGTGACCACGGGCTTGCCAGTTCAACACCGCCCGACCGGCCTCGCCAGAGTCGGTAAGCGACTCCACCTGCAAGGAAAAAAACGAGGAACCAGCCTCGCCAGGCTTACCCGGCGCTGGCGGTTTTTTTACCTCCGCCGCCTCGACTGGCGCTTCGACGGCAAGCGTATCCGTCTTGGCCGGCGGGATCCTGGCCTCGGAGCGGACCGTTGCCCCTTCCTCGCCTATCGTTGGCAGCAGGATGGTCTGCCCAGCCCAGACGCCCAGGAAAAAAAGCCACAACAGGACGCACAGAGATACCAGCACCAGGCCCAGCAGCCCGCCTATACTCATCTCAAAACTGATGCGCTTCTTTTTTCTGGCCTTCCTGGCGACCATGGGCAATCGCTCCGGTTACATGCTCTCTGGGGCGGTCATGCCCATCATGACCAGGCCGTTGCGCAACACGATGCGCAGCCCCTCCACCAGCCAAAGCCTGGCCTGGGTGAGCTCGGCATCGTCGGAGATGACCCGGTGTTTACTGTAAAAGCCGTGAAAACGACCGGCCAGATCCTGCAAAAAGTAGATGATACGGTGCGGCTCCAGCGCCAGGGCGGCCTGGCTGACCAATTCTGGAAAAGAGGCGAGGGCCTGCAACAGTTCGATCTCCTCGGTTGTGGTCAAGCGGGCCACCACCGCTTCGGCCAGGGGGCGGAGCGCCACCCCCTTGGCCTCGGCCTGCTGCCGGATGCTGCAGAGGCGCGCATGGCCGTACTGTACATAGTAGACCGGGTTTTCCTGGCTCTGCTGCCGGGCCAGCTCCAGATCGAATTCGAGCGGCGCCTCGGCGCGGCGCATGAGAAAGAAAAAGCGCACCACGTCGGCCCCCACCTCGTCCAACAGCTCGTCCACGGTCACGAAGTTGGCCTTGCGGGTGGACATCTTCACCTGCTTGCCGCCCTGCATAAGGGTGACGAACTGGTGGATGACCACCGTGACCCTCGAGTCGTCACAACCCAGCGCCTTGATGCCGGCCATCACGTCGGGCACGGTGGCGATGTGGTCGGAGCCAAAGACGTTAACCATCCAGTCAAAGCCGCGCCTGAATTTTTCTAGGTGATAGGCGATATCGGGCAGACGGTAGGTGGGCTCGCCGGTATTCTTGATGATCACCCGGTCTTTGTCCATGCCGAAGTCGGTGGTCTTGAACCAGACCGCGCCGTCCAACTCGTAGACCAGACCCTTGGCCCGCAGGGCGGCCACCACCGCATCGATCTTGCCGTCCTCGTACAGGGTGTGCTCGTTGAAGTAGTTGTCAAAGACAATACCCAAGCGCGCCAGAGTACCGTTGATGTCGGCAAAGATGGCCTGTTCAGCCGCCTCCTTGAAGGGCTGAACCGCTGGCTCGTCCTTGAGCGCGTCGCCACGGGACGTAACGAGCTGCCGGGCAATATCGTTGATATACTCGCCCTGATATCCGTCTTCCGGAAACTGATGCGGCAGACCGAGGAGCTCCAGATAGCGGGCCCGGGTCGATTCGCCCAGCACCCGCATCTGCCGCCCGGCATCGTTGTAATAATACTCACGGGTGACCGTATGGCCGGTGTGCTGCAAGAGACGGGCAATGGCGTCGCCCAGAATGGCCTGACGGCCATGGCCCACGCTCAAGGGGCCGGTGGGGTTGGCGGAGACGAACTCGACCAGTACCTTGCGACCCTTGCCGATGGCGGAACGGCCAAAGGCCTGCCCCTGCCCGCAGAGTTCCGGCAACACCGACTGCCAGACCGTGGCACGGATGAAAAAGTTGACAAAGCCGGGGCCGGCGATCTCGGCCTTGTCAATGAGATCGTCGTGGCCGCCCAGCAACTCCAGCAGCCGAACCGCCACCTCGCGGGGCTTCTGTTTCTCCAGGCCGGCCACCACCAGGGCCAGGTTGGTGGCAAAATCGCCATGGGCCGCCTGCTTGGGATCCTCCACCGCGTACCGGCCGGTCGCGGCCGTGGACCAGTAACCCTTTTCCACCCCTTGGGCAAAACACCGGTCAAGCCGTTCTTTCAATCGTTCTCGAATCATAATACGAAATTTTTATCCACAGTAGGGTGCGCCATGCGCACCATTAAGCGGCCTATACCCCGCCGGCCTCCCGGTAAACCCGCTGATTCCTGCTCCCGACCTGGCACAGTACCTCGTAATTGATGGTGCCAAGCCAACCGGCCACCTCGTCGGCGGTAATCTCCGCCGCTCCCTGCCGGCCGATGAGCACCACCTCGTCGCCCGGCCTGACCTGGTTAAGCCCGGTTATGTCAGCCAGGCAGGCGTTCATGCATATCCGTCCCAAAACCGGCGCCCGCTGGCCGGCAATGAGCACCTCGGCGCGGTCGGAGAGACGCCGCGAGTAGCCGTCATCATAGCCGACCGACAAAACCGCCAGGCGGGTGGGCCGTCTGGTAACATGAGTATGGCCATAGCTGATGCCGGTGCCGGCCGCCACCTCCTTCACCTGCAGCACCATGCCGCGGAATGAAAGCGCCGGGGTCAACCGCGGCAGCTCAGGCCACACCAGATGCCGGGCCGGGTAACAGCCGTAGAGGCTGATGCCGGGTCGTACCATATCCAGCCAGGTCTCCGGATAGCGGAGCAGGGCCGCTGAGTTGGCGATATGACGCGCCACCCCCGACCTGGCCAGACCGGGAACCTGGTCAACGACCGCCTGAAAACGGCTACACTGCGCCAGGGTGGGCTCGCCGTCGCTGGCGTCGGCCATGGGGAAGTGACTCATGACGCCTTTAAGCCGAACCCCTTTCATCCTCTCAATCTCCCGGACCAGATCGCCCACCTGCGCGGGCATGACCCCGAGCCGGCCCATGCCGGTATCAATTTTCAGATGCACGCCGACCTGTTGGCCCATGGCCAGGGCCCGCTCGGCCAAGGCGGCCGGAATATGCCGGTCGAAGACCACGGGGCTTAACCCATTTTCGACTATCGCCTCGTGACTCCACAACAACGGCGCGCCGAGCAGGACTACGATCTCACCGGCAATGCCGGCCTGCCGGAGCTGCACACCCTCTTCCACCTCCGCCACGCCGAAGGTGTCCGCCCCGGCGCGGGCCAGGGCCTGGGCAACCGGCACCAGGCCGTGCCCGTAGGCGTCGGACTTCACCACCGCCATAACCCGCACCCCGGGGCCGACATGCTGCCGGATGGCTAAAAAATTAGCGCGCAGGGCATCCAGATCAACAGTGACCGTGTTCAAGGCAACAGGTGTCATAGGGTGCAATCCCTGCTAAACCGCGGCTCAGAGACCAGGTTATGCGTCAGTAGGCCGGTCCAGTTCATGCCACGCCCACCAGATCCGCCGACTGGAAAAAAACAGCGCCCAGCCGATGGCCACGTAAAAACCGCCGACCAGCGCCAGCGGCAAGCCAGCACCCCGCAACAGACGCCCGAGCACCATCATGGCCAACACCAGCCCCCAACTGCGGATCGAGTACACGCCGCCGAGACAGTGGTTATCGTTGAAGCGCTGGACACGAAGGATATTCTTGGCCGCCACCCGGTCCAGCAAAAACAATGATTTAACCGTGCCCGCCAGCATGGCCGGGACCAACCAGACAACCCCCTTGGCCTCCAGCAACCAACAGGAGCCGCGATACAACAGCATAAGGCCGACAGCGGCCCAGATGAAGGCGGCCAGCAACAGGTGAGTGCTTTTTGATGCCCCGGGTTTTAGCTGTATCATCCTTGCGGTCCACTCCGCCCCGCTGGCCAGGGCGAAAGACCAAAATAACATAGGCCCGCCCCCGTAAAGGAGACAGGCCTATGTTGCCATGCATCACGCTCGGACAAAATACCGGGCTTAAACCTCGGTGACGGTGATGGCGCCTTCGGGGCAGACCTCCACGCAGGTCTCGCAACCGAGACACTCATCAATGTTAACCGGATCAGCCTTGCCATCCACCAGTTCCAGCACCCCAGCCGGACAGGCGTTGACGCATTCCTCATCACCGGTGCACTTGTCCTTGTCAACATCTACCTGAAACATAATTCATCCTCCATTCACGGAAATATTGGGGTAAATTCAGATCAACCTCACATAGCTGCCGATCTATCCAACCGCTTTTTCTTTTTGAGAAAAATGATTTACATCCTCTAATTCACCCCTTATTTTTTGTCAACAAAAAAGATGGCCAACGAAAAACCCGGGATTGCAAGATTATATTGCATAATTTTAAATAGTTATACGATATTTATGGTCGCTGTCCAGGGCATCGGTCGCTGCTCGCGATGACGGCGCCGTTGACAAGCATACGAATCAGTGCTTTCCTGGACGCGGCGGCCAAGATCCCAAATCGCAAGCAGCCGGAACGGGGTATGCCCCCTACAATTATTGAGGATACCGCTATGGACAAAACAAAAAAAGCAAAGCCCCCCAGCGGCCAGATGGTGGCCCATAAAAACGAGGAGGCCATGATCGCCGGCATCCTGGAAGGTAGCCCGGACGGCATCGGCGTGGCGGTGGTGCGCTTCGACTGCGGTTGCCGGAAGATGGCAGCCGTGGACAAGGATGGCGAACCGGCCAGCAAGGTCATCATGTATCGGGATGGGGCCGAAGCCATCTGCGCACTTTGCGCCAAGGATAACGGCGCCTTCAACCGGATCAAGGAGTCATTTATCCATTGGAGCGAACCTGCTCCAGCCGCCCACATGCAGGTGATGATCAAGAACAAGGTGCTGGGCACCGGCGGCCACTGAGGAATGGAGACGGAAGACAAACAGAACAAATCACGCGGCGCGGCAGACCTGCCTTAGCAAAAAAAGGCAAACTGGGCTTGCGGCGACACGACGCTTATGCTAATGTCGCACAGCCGTTTTGTGCTCCTTTCCTGACGTCGGTTGCCATGCGCTTATAGAATTGCGCACCGCGAGAGGAAGTAGCACGAATTCCTCCATGATGTTACTTTTAATACAACATGGAAACCATCTTGGGAATGCGGCAGATTGTCGCAGTGCTTGTAAATGAGATTTTTGGCAGATTCCCTGCCTGACATCCAGGATCGCCAACCTGGGTGGAATAATTTCTCTATTGAGGATAAGACTTATGAAACGTTCCAGAGTAATCTTGTTGGGGAGCATGACTGCCGGACTCGTGGCTTTGGGGGCTGTCGGCACCGTTCAGTACGTGGACGCCAAGGACGCCAAGCCCGCCGCCAAGGCCAAGGCGCCGGTCAAGGTGGAAGCTGCCGCCAAGGCCCCGGCCGCGGCCACCACCTACAGCGGCACCTTTTACATTGCCGCCATGGGTGGCCACTTCGCCGTGGCGGAGACCACCATCGACCCGAGCAAGGCAGACCCGTTCACCATCTCCAAACTGACCAAGATCGACATCGGCGACCGCAAGACCCACCCGACCCATGACGCGCGCATCGACTGCAAGGATGCCAACACCATGTACTGGTCCACCTACGAGCTGGACGCAAGCGCCAACAATCAGTTGCACATCGGCAAGAGCGACCTGACGACCGGCAACGTCATCGTTGACAAGACCGTGGCCACCCCGGAAGGCGTGCTCAACACCGGCAAAAACTACTGCGCCTCCGGCCAGAGCAACGACTACTTCTTCCCCGTCGCCATGACCAAGCCCGGCTATATCACCGTGGTGCGCAAGAGCGACATGCAGGTCATGCATCAGGTCTTCCTGGAAGGCACCGAGGCCGATCCGGGCAAGCCCTACAAGTACATGCACGGCATCACCTCCCCGGACATGAAGGAGTTCTTCGTCACCATGAACCTCTCCGACACCGAGGGCAAGGAGTACGGCCATTCCATCGGCAAGCTGTATCTGGTCGTGCTGGACACCGCCGCCCTGGAGCAGGGCAAGGTGAAGGTGCTCCGCAAGGGCATGGCCGACGGCAACAAGGACAAGACGGTCAGCTTCCGGCAGTACTATTCCCCGGATGGCAAGCTCATTGCCAACGCCACCGGCGACATCATGTTCCTGCTTGACGCCAAGACCCTGGAGACCCTGGATACCGAAACCGTGGGCGGCCTCGAGGAACTGCATGACGCCATGTTCACCCCGGACGGCAAGTATGTGATCGCCACCTCCAGGACCAAGCGGGTCAAGGATAGCTGCGTCGATCCCAACAACCCCAAGGCCGAAGAGTTCCTGATGGATGGCCAGTTGAAGCTCTATGATGTGGCGGCCAAGAAGTTCATCGGCTCTGCCGCCTCCGCCTGCCTGCGCTGCCATGACGAGGAAATTGGTACCGATGAGAGCGCCCCGCACGCCGTGCTCTGTGGCATTGACGCCAACTGGAAAAAATAAGCACTACCGCCATGCGCCTCAGCGAGAGGCGGCGAGATTCTTACTGCAAACCGGGGAGCCCTGTGCTCCCCGGTTTTTTCATTTCGTTTTTACTTGCCTAAGGGTATATAGGCTCAACGCAATCTTTTCCCCTAAACCAGGATAGAGGGGCTCTGTAATGGCCAGCAACGGCGCAAACTCCATCGTTACCATCGCCTGGAAGGGCTTGTCCCGAAAAATTTTCAGAAATATCATTCTAATGATGGCGGTCGCCCTGCTGGTGGCGCTGCTGGTTTTTGCCATGACCTTCAGCCGCGCGGTGCAGGACGACATCGACACCGCTACCAAGCGCCTTGGCGCCGACATTGTCCTGGTCCCCCAGGAAGCCAAGGATATGGCCGAGCAATTCATCCTGGAGAGCCGCCAAAAAACCTTCTACATGGATGGCTTCGTTTTCGAGGCCATCCAAGAACTGGAGGAGATCGACAAGGCCACCTTTCATATCTATGTCAATACCCTGGCTGGCGGCTGCTGCAGCATCGACGACGGCCAGGTGGTCATCTTTGACCCAGCCACCGACTTCCTGATCTCGCCCTGGTTGAACAACGCGCCCAAACTCAAGGAAGGCGAGGTCTACGTCGGCAGCTACGTCTACGAATACCTCGGCCTGATCGACACCGCCAGCCTCTTTGGCCGGGGGGTGAAGGTGGTGGGCCACCTCCAGCAGACCGGTACCGGTCTGGATCACGGCATTTTCATGCGCATAAACGATCTGGACAAGATTACCCCGGCCGTGGCAGGCAAGTACAAACAGGGCGATCTGTCCATCATCTTTATCAAGGTAAAAGAGGGCGCCAACATCGCCAAGGTGGTCGCCAAAATCCGCGATATCAACCCGCGCGTTGGCATCATGACCCGCGGCGACATCGGCGCCGACGTGCGCGCCACCTTGAACGACATCATCCGCATCTTCACCTTCACCATCATCATTGCCTCGACCCTGGCCATCATGCTGGCCTGGTCCACTTTCACGGCCATGACCAACGAACGCCGGCGCGAGGTCGGTATCCTGCGCGCCATCGGCGCCAGACGCAGCCATATCGTTGTTTTATTCCTGACTGAGGCAGGCATGATCAGTGTGCTGGGAGGGTTGCTCGGGGTTGGCCTGGGCCATGGGCTGGTCCACTGGCTGGCCAGCGACTTCCATCTGTTGACCCGTATCGGCGCCTACCAGATCAACCTGACGCAGAATGTGTTCATCAGTTGCCTGGCCCTGGCAAGCGGCCTCGGTGTCTGCCTCATCGGCGCCCTCGCCCCGGTGGCCCGCCTGGCCAACATGGAACCCCTGGTGGCAATCAAAGAGGAATAGCGGCGGCAAGCCAGAGGTAGGTGATTGAGACTGAGAGATTGGCGGAGCTATGAGATGGTACCGCTTGCCCGCCGTAGCCTGGTAACAAGCGGGAGTACGGTGATAAAAATGAGCGAGAGCAGCCAATCCACCCCGACAGGACCATCGCCAACATACTGGAGCACGGAGCACCCGCCTCCTCCCGCACCACCGCTCGCGGCCGCTGCCCCACCATCGGGCACGACATTGTCTGGAGGCACATCAGCGGGCTGCACCACCGGCAAAGCTGACAAGATGATTTCTTTCCTGGCCAAGCCAGTCAGGCCATCGTTATCCGCCACCACGAGGGTCACGGTGTACTCACCTGGCGCCTCATAGGTGTGTCCCACGGAATCTCCAGCGCCGGAATCGCCATCGCCAAAATCCCACCGATAGACAGCGACTGTGCCATCATCATCCGCTGATTTACCGCCGTCGAAACTTACCCGCAACGAGCTAGAGCCGACCGCCGGCATCTGGACCGCTATCACGGCGGTGGGGGGAAGTTTGCCGGGGCTGGTCTGGCCAGGCGCATTGCCGACAATCGTTACCATGGAATCGGCCTTGGCCGTATTGCCCTTGTCATCGGTCACGACCAGCGAAACGGCATAGACACCAGGAACCGAAAAGGTATGGGCCGGGCTGGCAACTCCGGCTTGGTCGCCATCGCTGAAATCCCAGAAATAGGCAACTATTGTCCCGTCAGGATCAAGGGATTGGCTACCGTCAAAATGCACCTGCAGGGGCGCCAACCCATATACCGGATTGGCAGTGATATAGGCGACCGGCGGCAGGTCCACCGGGGTAGGCGTCTGCCTAAAATCCACCCAAAACAGGTCTGAGGCCGCACTTTCCTTTCCCGTGGCGTCATAGGCGGTCATGGCAAAAGGCATTGACTGGCCTTGCGCCACTACCGTGCAAGTCATATTCCTGGCCGCTGGATCACTGGTCTCGCAGATTAAATTATTTGTTGAATAAAGACGAAACCCGGCAACCACCGCATTACTATCGGTATAATTCCACGTAACATTTAATTGCACGGGTTCTGCGCTATAAGCAGTAAAAGGAATAACCATGCCACAAACTATACAGAACAAAAATTTTAAGTTTTTAATTATCCACCGCATGTTTGCGCCATAATGAAACTTGTAATTAATCGACATGAATTCATGTCTCCTGATGACATGGTCCCGAGGTCAAGCAACCTGAGCCACCATCAAAAGAGAAATAATTTCTGAAAGATCTTGAACTGGCGACTGAGCCCCGGTTCCATAATAGAATCCTAGGCCTCACTACAGGGGTGTTATCGTTGATCGGGAAAAATACCGTTTGAAATGCGAGGCACGCTCGCCGCGAGTCTGAAACGAAACTACTACCCCCCCCGGTTTCGCAGCTTCCATCAGACTGTTGCTTCGTACATCAATATCTAAAAAACCAATTATGTCAAAGAAAAAATATACAGATCACCTGAAAAGGGTTATTATAAGATTCGTTAAATCATGGCGTTGCAGCATACAAGAAAAATCGCGCTCAAAGTTAACTCCTCGCCCCAACCGGACTCACTAAACAAAAGAGTTATAAGCTCCGGGCGTAGCATGCCAGAAGAGCGGGCCTGCAACGCATTCTTTTTACTATATTAACAACAGGTTGCTTTGCCCATGCTAAAAAGAATCATCAAGCGCGTCGGGAATAAAATCAAAGACATTTCCGGACTGCGCAAAAGAGAAAAGCAGCATATTCAAGAAACGCCCTTGCCGGCAACGATTACCGATGCCGGAGCAGCCAAGACCGAGCATGCCAGGAAGAAACGGTCGCCGGAATCATCCAGAAAACTCACCAACCCCGAAATGGCAGGTAGTGCCAGCCGGCCGCGGCCAGAACATAAAAAAAACAAACCATGGGATCTCACCCAGTTTCAAGTTCAGCCAGCGGCGGGAAAATCGAGGTTCCACGATTTCGCCCTGCCGGCCGAGATCATGCATGCCATAGCTGACCTGGGTTTTGATTACTGCAC
>DYDL01000048.1 GCA_020717925.1 Desulfocapsa sp. | reverse complement strand
ACTTTGGCGGCTTTGCCTTCGACCTCTACAAGAAGGACAATGCCTTCCTTTACCTGCAGACCTTTGGCGCCTTCAACATGATGAACGTGCCGGACAACATCATGTTCTGGAATCCGCTGGAGCAGGCCATGATGCAGTTTAATCAGCAGGCCAGGGACGACGGCGAACGCATTACCTTCAGGAACGAAGGCAACGGGATCCTCGACCGGGCCAACCTGGGCAACATCTACCACACCGACGCTGTCTGGTACGATAGAATCGGCAAATTGGACTACTTCGCGGCCGCTGGCTGGAGCCGCACCGATCCCTCTGGCTACGACGAGGTGGGCGTTGGCCTGCTCTCCATCTGGTGGGATCCGAATGTTCTTGAGGAGCGTGACGGCTTTGCCGGTTATGTCGGCACCCGCTACACCTTCGAAGACTTGGGGCTTAAGGCTGGCTTGGAGTACAACTACGGTTCCAAGTTCTGGATCGCCTTCACCCCTGGTCATGACGAGCTTTACGCCTCCAAGCTTGCTACCCGCGGTTGGGCTACCGAGGCCTACCTGATCTGGGATATTCCGGCTGGCGAGGCAGTATCCAAGTTCGCCAAGTCATTTTTCCGCTTGGGCTGGATCCACTATCACTACAATTACTCCGGCTCCGGCTTCTGGCTTGGAAATCCGGACAACCTTGATGACCTCAACGATCCTCTCAAGGCGCAGTTCAATGCCCCGGCCAAGCGGGTCGACAGTGCTTATTTGACCTACGAGGCCTGGTTCTAAAACCAACGCCACCTACCAGATGATACAAAGAGGGAAAGGCTTACTGAGCCTTTCCCTCTTTGCTTTGGCGGGCAGGGCATGATCTCTATGCAACGGTTTCGCTTCCAGGAAACGGAGCGGCTCACCTTTGCCGCTCTTGACCGACCCGGCCTGACGCACGGGATTTTCACCCGGCATGGCGGGGTGAGCAACGAACCATTTAGCTCGCTCAATGCAAGCCTGCACGTCGGCGATGATCCAGACCGGGTGCTGGCCAATCGCGCCCTCATCAAACAGGCCCTGCGTAGCAACAAATTAATCAGCTGCCGCCAGGCGCACGGCGACAGCATTCTGCACGTCAAAGCCTCCCCAACCTCTGATCTGGAAGAGGATGGCTATGACGCCATTATTACCGCTATGCCCGGGATTTTACTCATGATCCAGCAGGCCGACTGCCAGGCGGTCCTGCTCTTCGACCCAGCCGGACCGGCCATCGGGGCGGCCCACGTTGGCTGGCGGGGGAGCGTCGGCGATATTCTGCCGAAAACGGTGGCTGCCATGCAAAAGGCCTTTGGCAGTTGTGCGCAAAATTTGCTGGCCGTGGTCAGTCCGTCACTAGGCCCATGCTGCGCTGAATTTCTGCACTATCGGGAGGAACTGCCCCAACCCTTCCATGCCTATCAGGTGCGGCCCAATTATTTTGACTTCTGGGCCATCAGCCGAGACCAGTTGCTGGCAAGCGGGATCATGGCGCGGAATATAAGCATGGCCAGCCTCTGCACCCGCTGTTCTGCAGATTTTTTTTCCTATCGCCGCAAGCACACCACTGGCCGTTTTGCCTCGGTCATCGGCCTGGTCTAAGCCAACCCCGTTGCCCAAGCGCTGAGGATTAGCTTTTGCCAACCACCAACCTGCCACACACACCCCGTTCAATGGCTGTGGCCATTCTCCTCCAAGGGGAAAAAACCGGAGCCCCGATTGACCAACTGCGCGACGAGGAACTGCGTCGGCACCGCCAGACGGATAGCAGAGACCGACGGCTAGTGATGGCGCTGGTTTACGGCGTGTTGCGCTGGCAACGTTACCTCGACTGGGTGCTGGCCGCGCATGCCAACCATCCTCTGCACAAGATGAAACCCTTGACCCTTCAGGCCCTGCGTGTTGCCCTCTTTCAGATGCTCTTCATGGACCGCATTCCCGACTCCGCCGCCATCAATGAAACCATCAAAATCCTGCACTCCGCCCGCCAGCCCCGCTGGCTCACCGGCTTTGTCAACGCCTTGCTCCGCGCCATCAGCGCCAAAAAAAATTCCCTGCCCCTTCCGAGCGATGAGGTTAACGTGCCCTGGCGTGTTGGTCTCAGTCACCCGGACTGGCTGCTGGATCGCTGGCAGGATCGCTACGGCCATGACGCCACCGTGCGTATCTGTCAGTTAAACAACACGCCCCCCTCCTTAGTACTGCGGCTGAATCCTGCCAGGAGCAACGCCAGGAACTTTTTGGCGGCCATGACGCAGGCCGGGATAGACGCGCAACCCGGGGCCATGGTACCGGACAGCGTGGTCCTGCAAGGCGCCCTGCCGGCCGTGGAGGAGTTACCGGGCTATGCGGAGGGCCAGTTCATGGTCCAGGACCAGGGAGCCCAACTCATTCCGTTACTTTTTGGCGCCCCGCTAGTCGGTCCCGTGCTGGACGGCTGCGCGGGCCTGGGCGGCAAAACCTCCCATCTTGCCAGCCTGCTGCCCGCCGGCTCCCGCCTGATGGCCGTGGAACCGCATGCCGCCAGAATTGTCCGGCTGCGGGAAAATCTGACCCGGCTCGGCTATCTTGACCGGGTGAAAATTATCCCAGCCACCTTGGCACAATACGCCAACGACTGCCAGGAACACTTCCAAACCATTCTGCTGGATGTGCCCTGCTCCGGCCTGGGCGTCATCCGTCGCCACCCGGAGATCCGCTGGCACCGACAACCGGCCGACCTGACCCGCTACCAGGCCATGCAGTCCGAACTCCTGGACATTGCCGCGCCCCTGCTAGCCGCGGGTGGCGTGCTGGTGTATGCCACGTGCAGCACCGAGCCCGAGGAAAACGAGGAGGCCATTGATCGCTTTTTGGAGCACCATCCTGATTTTGCCCTGAGCCCCTGCGCCCTGGCGCTTCCCCCCGTTGCCCGGGTTTTTTTGGATGGTCGCGGCTTTTTCCGCACCATCCCGAACCTGAGCGGCACGGATGGTTTTTTCGCCGCCCGACTGGTAAAAACCGCTTAAGATGCCTATTGTTAAACCTACCCATCCGGCAACTAAATGGACCGGTCCGGATGAAAGTCAGGGTGCAGGGTACAGGTTTCAGTTTTAACCTTGAGCCTTGAGCCTGGAGCCTGGAGCTTTCAGCTATTCCTATGGAACAAACCCACATCCGCATCCGCGGCGCCCGGATGCACAATCTGAAAAACATCAGCGCCGACCTGCCGCGCAACAGCCTTACGGTATTTACCGGTCTGTCAGGTTCCGGCAAATCCACCCTTGCCTTTGACACCCTCTATGCCGAGGGGCAGCGGCGCTATGTGGAGTCGCTCTCCACCTATGCCCGCCAGTTCCTGGGACAGATGGAAAAACCTGATGTGGATGTTTTGGAGGGTCTCAGCCCCGCCGTTTCCATCGAACAGCGCACCACCAGTCGCAACCCCCGTTCCACCGTAGGCACCATCACCGAAATCTACGACCACCTCCGCCTCCTCTTCGGCCGGGCCGGCCGCCCCTGCTGCCCCAAATGCGGCATGGAAATCCGTCCCCAGTCCATCCATGACATGGTGCAGAGCCTCATGGCATCGCCAACCGGCACCAAGCTCATCCTGCTCGCCCCCCTGGTGGACGGCAAGAAGG
This sequence comes from Desulfocapsa sp., assembly GCA_020717925.1. Classification (GTDB taxonomy): domain Bacteria; phylum Desulfobacterota; class Desulfobulbia; order Desulfobulbales; family CG2-30-60-27; genus CG2-30-60-27. The sequence continues at coordinate 14,635 of DYDL01000048.1, read as the reverse complement.
GGGAACACCGCGAGGTGCTCAGCCGGCTGCGCAAGGATGGCTATGTGCGGGCGCGGGTGGATGGCGTGATCCGTAACCTGGATGAGGAAGTCATTCTGGACAAAAACCGGCGCCACCATATCGAGGCCGTGATCGACCGGGTGGTGGTCAAGGAGGGGGCAGCCCGGCGGTTGGCTGATTCCGTGGCCACGGCGGTGCGGCTGGCCGAGGGCTTTTTGCTCGTCAATTTTCCGGCCAGCAACGAAGAGATTCTGTTCAGCGAGCACGCCGCCTGCATCCAGTGCGGCCTGAGCCTGCCCGAACTCTCACCGCAACTCTTCTCCTTCAACAGCCCCAAGGGGGCCTGCCAGGCGTGCAGCGGTCTTGGGGTCAAACAATTCTTCGACCCGCGCTTGGTGGTTCCAGATCCTGGCCTCAGCATCAACGGTGGGGCCATCGCGCCCTGGGGTCGACGCAAGCCTCTTTCCTATACTGGCCAACTGCTGGCGGCCCTGGCCGACCATTTTCACTTCGATCTGGCCACCCCCTTCGGCAGGCTTCCGGAAAAGGGCCAGCACGCCGTATTGTATGGCACCGGCCTTGAGGAAATCGGTTTTGAATACCAGAAGGGCAGGCGTCACCTAAGCTTTCATGCCCCCTTCGAGGGGGTGGTGCCCAACCTTGAGCGCCGCTACCTGGAGACCGACTCCGCGGCGGTACGCGAGGAGTTGTCCGGTTTTCTAAACGAACAGACCTGCCCGGAGTGCGGCGGGGCGCGCCTGCGGCCCGAGGCCCTGGCGGTGAAGATCGGCGACTGGAATATTCACCAATTGACCCGTCTCTCCATCCGGCAGCTCAGCACAACACTGCCTGGGATCGCCTGGCAACCCCAGCAGCAGCGCATTGCCGCGCCGGTGCTGAAGGAGATCGACGACCGCCTCTCCTTTCTCCTCGACGTGGGCCTAGACTATCTGTCGCTGGAACGCGGCGCCTCGTCGCTCTCCGGCGGCGAGGCCCAGCGTATCCGCCTCGCCTCCCAGATCGGCTCCCGCCTGGCCGGCGTGCTTTACATCCTTGATGAGCCGAGTATCGGCCTGCACCAGCGCGACAATGCCCGCCTCATCCAGACCCTAACCAAGCTCCGCGATCTCGGCAACACCGTGATTGTGGTTGAACACGATGCGGACACGATCATGGCCGCGGACCATGTGCTGGACATGGGACCAGGCGCCGGCACCCATGGCGGCGCCATAGTATACAGCGGCGATGTCGCCGGGCTACTCGCCGACCCCTCCTCACTCACCGGCGGTTACCTCACCGGCCGTCTGGCCATCCCGCTGCCGGCCACCCGGCGCCGGGCCAAGGCCGGCAGCCCCAAAATCACCATCCACAGGGCCGTGGCCAACAACCTCAAGGAGGTTACCGTACCCCTCCCCTTGGGGCTCATGACCTGCGTCACCGGCGTCTCCGGATCGGGCAAGAGTTCGCTGATCATGGAAACCCTCTACAAAGGGATCGCCTCGGCCCTGCCTGCCCACCGAGGCGTGAACTTCGCAATGCCGGCCAGCATCAAGGGCGAGGCCGGCCGCTGCCAGAAGATCACCGGCCTGGCCAATATCGACAAGATTATCGACATCGACCAGGGCGCCATCGGCCGGACGCCGCGCTCCAACCCGGCCACCTATACCGGCGTGCTGACCCCGATCCGCGAGCTGCTGGCCCGGCTGCCGGAGTCACGGGCCCGGGCCTACACGGCCGGCCGTTTCAGCTTCAACGTCAAGGGCGGCCGCTGCGAGGCCTGCGAGGGTGACGGCGTCATCAGGATCGCCATGCACTTTCTCCCCGACATCTACATCACTTGCGAAACCTGCAAGGGCAGGCGTTACAATGATGACACCCTGGATATCCGCTACCGGGGCAAATCCATTGCCGACATCCTGGAGATGACCGTGGAAGAGGCCCTGGCCTTTTTCACCAACGTGCCGCCCCTGCGCCACCGGCTGCAAACCTTGAACGACGTGGGATTGTCTTATATTGCCCTGGGACAGGCGGCCACCACCCTGTCCGGCGGCGAGGCGCAACGCATCAAACTGGCCCGGGAACTCGCCCGCCGCGGCACAGGGCGCACCCTCTACATACTGGACGAACCCACCACCGGCCTGCACCCGGCCGATATCCAGCACCTGCTCCTCGTGCTTGGTCGTCTGGTGGACGCCGGTAACACCGTGGTCGTCATTGAGCACAACCTGGACGTTATCAAGGTTGCCGACCACGTCATCGACCTGGGACCAGAGGGGGGTGACGGCGGCGGTTGCATCGTGGCCCTAGGCACCCCCGAGGAGGTGGCGGCTCATCCTGCCTCGCACACCGGCCGATATCTGCAAAAGCTGCTCGTCAGAGCTTAAAAACCAAAAGAATATTTTACATGGGCCGGCCAGTTGTGTTTAATGATCGTCAAGCAGATATGGACACAGGATCCGACACCACAGGGATGTCGGGCTAACATGACAGTAAACATTATACAGGAAGGAACAACATGACCGAAGAAAACGTCACCCCGCAGCCGGAGAGCAATGTGCCGGCATTTCGGCTACAGAAGCTGTACGTGAAGGATCTCTCCTTTGAAAACCCTAACGCGCCAGGGGTATTTCAGATAAAACCGGAAGAGCCCAAAACCGAGGTCAACCTCAACATGAGGAGCCAGCGCTTGAACGATGAGGCCTGGGAAGTGACCCTGGGATTGACCGTGAAGATGACGGGCAACGACGAAAAAACCCTCTTCATCATCGAGGTGGAACACGCCGGTGTCTTTCTGATAAAGAACATCCCGGACGAGCACATGCCCATGGTGCTCAACGTGGAATGCCCCAACATCATGCTGCCCTTCACCCGCCAGGTCATCAGCCAGGCCACGGTGGACGGCGGCTTTATGCCCTTCCTGATTGAGCCCATCAACTTCCTGGCCCTGTATCAGAATGCCAAAAAGCAACAGGAAGGGGGGGAGACGGCAAAACAGTAGCCAGATTTACTGTCAAATCACTTTACCCACAAAAAACCCGGATCCTATGCAGTTAGGATCCGGGTTTTATGTTGCTTGCAATAGCGTACGAACAGTCGCTGCGGACAACCTGGCCTTATGGTACCACCGGAGCCGGCTCCTCTTCCTTGGTGATGCTAACAGGAATATTGATGGATTGGCCAGTCCGATCATCGGTGACGGTGATTAAGTCGAAAGCAACTTGGCCTCCACCCATACCGCCGTTGGTGTAGGTATAGTACCCGTCTGCCGTGATGGAGCCGTTTAAACAGCTGAAGGTATACGTCGTATCAGAGCCGCCCGAGGCGTTAACGGGTGCCGAGACGGAGTTGTCAAGCCACGCCATCGTTAAATCCATACTGGTGGGGTCGACGGCCAAAACGCCATGCATGTAGTAGCATAACTCTTGCGAATGCGTACCATACGGGGTGCCATCCACCGACACCGTTAAGCATCCCTGCTGCCCAGGACCGTCCAAGTCATTTAGCCACGACACGGGATAATCGGTCCCTCTATACACACCATCTGCCAGGGTGACATCATAACTAGTGCTTGCGCCAGCATCCGTGGAAATCGTTATCGTGGTGTCCCCTACCAGGCGATTCCCATGTTCAGAATCTGCGACCTTTACATAAAAACGAACCGTCTCCGTGTTGTAAATACCATCAGCCCAGAGTCCCATGCCCTGAGACGAAGCTTCAAGGGGTACGATATCGATTTGCAAATGACCGGAGTGCAGTACCTCACCGGTGGTGAAAAGGGTGTTGTTAAGGTTCGTGGGGCTATTGCCATTCGCCGCCGCCCACGTGCCGCCACTGTCCAGGCTCTTAAAGAAGTTACGGCCTTCACTGCCAGCGTAAAGCAGGTCGGCGCCAGACTGGCCGACGACCGCCAGGCTGTCGAGGGCATGGGCGCCCGTGCTGACAGCAAGATCAGTGACCTTGCTCCAGTTCACCCCGTTGTCAACGCTCTTGTAAACCCCGCCATGCGGCTCGGCCCGATCCAGGACATCGCCAAAGGAGGCGACGTACAGGGTGCCATCAACGTCATCCCTGACAATAGCGCGGGCGTCAGCATTGGTGGGGTCCGTATCCGTAATCTTGGTGACCGGGGCATTCCAGGTAACGCCGCCATCGGTGGTGTAATGGATACCATTCTTTCCGGCAATCCAGACCAGGGCCACTGGGGCCGCCGGCAGCAAGGTAATACTACGCACCTCTGTTTCGTTGATGGGTTTGGCCATGGTGCCAGTCTGCTTGGTCCAGGTAGTCCCGCCGTTTACAGTTTTAAAAAGGCCATTGCCATCGCTACCTGCAAAAAGCTCGGTCGGCGCGGCGCTGTTAATGGCCAACGACAAGACATTCTTACCAAAACTAACTCCCTGACCATTGGCCATGGTCGAGGCCCGGGACCAGTTACGCCCACCGTCCACGGTCTTCCAGACTCCGTCCCCGTACGTCCCGGCCCAGATGGTCTTGGCATGTCCCAGGTTGATGTCGTAGTCAGCGGGGTCCGGATTCACCGCCAAGGCATAAACCGGCCAAGGCACACTGGATTCCGCATCATAATCCACCTCGACATTAAGGTCAGCGTCAAGATGGCCGCCGCCAAAGTCATCAAGGATAAATATACCATTACCTGAAAAATCAAAGTCAGTGGTCTCCACCCCGCCGACCAGAACCTTCATTCTGGACCGCACCCCGGAAAACTCATTATTAAAATTGAATACCTGCCAACCGATACCATTCGTTGGATCCGTTGGATCGACATCAAAGCCGGTGGTAACCCCGAGGTTGTCAGCCAAGATACGACGGCGCCCAGTAATGGTGCTCCAGTTCTCGCCGCCATTCGTGCTGACAAAGACCCCTTTGTCGGTGGCTGCGTAGATAACCTCCGAGGCATTGCTGTCAATAACCAGATCTCGGACAATGGTACCGGTCAGGTTGGCAAACTTTGCAGCGCCGGTATCTTTGAGCGGTTCTCCCACAAGTTGCCAACTCACACCGGCATCAGTGGTTTTAAAAACCCCACCGCCATCAGTGCCCGCGTATACAATGTTCGCATCCGTTGGGTCAACGGCTAGGGCTAACACCTTGGAATGGTTTCCGCCAATGGTCTGGGCCGCAACCTGCACAAAGCCATCCACCGGATCAGGGGGGCTTGTAGTGATGGTGCTCATGAACACAGAGGAGGTGGCGTCAGCCGATGAAAACGTGCCACTAGCCAAAACCGAAGCATAGTCAGTCTGAAAGCTTACCTGAATGCTAGGGGCAACAGGATTGCTGAAATAATCAGCGATGTCGGTCCGCACATCCTGGGTAAGACCATGGGTAATGAGTCCTTCAATATTGAGCGGGCCAAAAGACAAACCAAAGGCGTTTCCGCTTGGCAGGCCACCTGTAACGGCCACTGTAACATCGGTATGCATGGTGGGATCGCTATGGAGCGAGGCCCGGACCTGAAGAGTGCCGGCCCTGGTACCAGAGTTAAAAACCGTGGTAACCTTGGAAGCCACCGTGGTTCCTTGAGCATTGTTAAGTTTTTCCCCGCCGCCCAAGTCATGCCGAATCTCGAAATCCACCACATGACTGCCGCTTACAGGGTCATTGTTAACATCAACGATCTGGAAGGTAAGGATTATGGATTCAGTGGCGCCGGCACCGGTAATACCGATCACGGCCGGAGTGGGATTTGTGCTAAACAGGATAATATTGGAGGGCACGCCGGGCTGCTCAATTGGAGGATCGGTATCATCCCCGCCACCGCCGCCAGCCGCTAACTCGGCAGCAGTCGGTGGTGTGCCGCCGCCTGAACAGGAACCCAACAGCGGGATAGCGGAGAAAATCGATAGAGCCAGCAACAACCTGAGCAGCAAGCTGACTGCGTTCATTCCCCGAAACAGTGATGACTTCATGCCATTCTCTCCAGATAGGCCACCCCCGGGGTGATTCCGTGGGACGGCTGTAATCTTAACGTTACATGTAGAGTTCGTTCTTGGCCCAGAAGTCCTCAATCAACGCGGCGACCGCCCGATTGACCGCGGTCTGGAAGAGCGCGTCCGGGTTATTGTCGGCAAAGACCGTCTGGGGCGCCACCTTCACGTCCACCCGGTTGGTCCACAACACGTCGCCGGTCTCGGCGTTCTGGATCCAGACCCGGAGTTGCACCGCGGCCTGGTTGGTCTGGCCGCCCTGTTTGGCAAGATAGGCAACGCCGGCGCCGGCCGCGCCCCACACCATCGAGTTGGCACCCGAGGGATCAATCCGGTCGGCATAGGTGTAAGGGTTGGTGGCACTGTCGCCCGCAATGGCGCCGGCGGCGTAACCCAGGGACATGGCGTTCAGAGTATCGTAGCCATCGGATTTGGCAAAACCGTAGAAAACCTGGGTGGTCGAATCCACCACAAAGGGCAGCAGCCCCTTTTTCATCGGTTCCCAGGTGTTTTCCTTCTCCATGCCGTATTTGATGATCCGGCCCCGGAGGACAAAACGGGCGGCGAAATCACGACCGATCTGGCTGATCATCTTGCTGTCCAGCCCGTGGATGCCGGGGGTCTGCTCCGAACTGTCGCCTTCAGCGCCGCCATTGCGCTGTTCCCTGGCGATAATACCGCGCAGCTCCTCCTTCATCACATTGGACCAATTGGCCTGCATCTCGCTGCGCAGCGTGCCAGGGCGGCCGGCATCAGAGTCAACGGTCTTGATGACATTCTGCGCCACCAGATAGCGCATGGTATCTTCCTGCACCGGCACGGCAAAACCGCGCGCCACCAACTGATCGGTGAACGCCTCGGTAATGGCCATGTTCCGGCGACAGGCGGCCTTCATGTCGTCGGCGTAGGAATAGTCCGCAAAGGGAAGGATAACCACCTTCCGGTTAACGGCGCAGGCCGGAGCGGGAACAGCTTGCTGAACACTCACGGTTTCCGTCACGATCTGACCGCAGCCGGCCAGCAGCAGGGCCAACATCCCGTAGAGGATTATCTTGATGCCTGACATAACTGAATCTCCTTCCTGATCCGCATTGCTGGTTTTGTGCCAATCCCAGTAATTTACTATTAATTATCTTCAGGATATAATCTTGGGCCGCATCAGGATGATCAACTCCTTTCTGCCGTCCTTCTTCGCATCCGTCCGGAACAGATTCTTAAGAAAGGGCAGATTACCCAACACCGGCACCTTTTTGGCCGTCTCACCCTTTTCCGAATCGATCATGCCGCCAACGACCAGCATGCCGCCGTCCATGACCCGCACCGTGGTGTTCATTTCCCTGAGCTTGACCACTGGCAGGCCCACACTGCTTCCGTTAGTGCCACCAAATTCCTTATAGGTCAATTCTTGCAGTTGCGAGGTAACCGGCATCAGGTTGAGCACGATCTCATCATTCTCCATGATGGTGGCAACCACGCCCAGGCCCAGGCCGGAAAAAACACTATCAGTGGTCACGGTGTAGGTGGTGACGCTATCCTTGGTGGTGGTGGATTCAACCTTGCTAATATACGTCTGGTCTTCACCAATGTTGATCAAGGCAGGTTGCCCATTCATGACACTGATCTTGGGATTGGAAAGTATCGTTGTTTCACCTTGGGTCTGGAGAGCGTCGATGACCAGGGCGAACGACTTCGCATTGGGCGCGCTCAGGCCATGATCCTCGCCCAACGGTGTGGTGACATTGACGTTGCCGATGGTGATATTGAAGTCAAAGGCTGATTTCTCAAGAAGCTTGCTCCAATCAACACCTGTGGTCGAGTCGTTCTGCAATACGACCTCAACTATCTTGGCCTCAATGGAAATCTGCCGGTAAAGTTGTTTTTTCAGATTGTCGATGTACGCAGCTACTTTCTCCTGAAGAGGCCGGGGGGCGGTAACAGTAATCAGGCCGATTGGCTTATCAATGGTATAATAGCCTTTGCCGATTCGGGCCGAGGAGCCACCGCCCGCCGCTGGTGCAGGTGCAGGTGCCTTGCCAGCACCATCGGCCACGACGACTGGGACACTGGCCTGCTTCGCCGAGGCATCCTTCTCAGCCACTTCTGCATCCCAGGTCTGAAGGATGCTTTTCAGATTGGCCTCAATGTTCCCCCAGACGTCAAAATTGTTCGCATCACTGGTAAGTTTGACGTTGCCCACTACATTATTTCCGGAGGCGGATTTATTACCAAGGACGTCGCCGCCCACGCCAGTGTTATATTTAGAGGCCAGGAAAGGCATGGCAATCTGGAACCGCCGCGTTTCCTTGTAATTGACGACAATGGTATTGCCTTCAACAACATGATAGTAATCAATCTGGCGCAGGAGGTTGGCGATAGAGGCGAAAAAGTCGTCTTCCGCGCGGATATCCACATCCACCTGGGCCCACTGATTCACATCACTGGCCCAGGAGATATTCATGCCTTTCATCTCGGCCAGCCGCTTGATGATGTCCCGCAGGGGCACGGGACCAGTGGTGGAGGAGATATCAGCGCCCACTGGAATAGCCACGTCCTTCTCTTCCAGGGCCAGGGTAGAGGCGGCCGCATCGTCTACCACGTAGGAAGGCTGCTGGAAACGAGCGGGCAAGGCGTTGCCCCCCGCCCCCTCACCTGGAACGGAAGCCGTTTCCAACGACTCTTCCACTGGAGCCGCTTTCAAACGCTCAGGCGTTGCCGCGCCCCCTTGTGCCTCCCGGGCCGCCGGCGCTGCAATGGGCGCACACGAACAGAGCATACCCAACAGCGCTAACGCCGCGCATCCTGGCAGGATTTTTTTCAAAACTCTCATAACAGGCATCTTCCTTGCGGTTGTCTCGCTGTCACCCATTTGCCAACTCCTCATGGCCGGCCGGCTTTTTGTGCATCACTGCACCATTGGTGTGCTTCTTGTTGAACCCTTTCTGCGGCCAAACGCATTGAGCGCTTTCCCCCCGCGCCTTCCAATCCCCTGGTTACCGCCTAGCGTGCAGCGACCCGGGCCGTGATGTAACGTTTCAGATCCGGTGGCACATTGTTGCCGGAAAGCAGAATGGCCCGGTATTGCTCAACGGCCTTATCGCCCTGACCCAGCTTGTCGAACAGGCGGGCCTTGTTGACCATGGAATCCACTGTATCGGTATGCAATTTACTGCTGGTGTTCATGAGGGCAAGAGCCCCGGCATTGTCACCTTGCTGTTCCAGGAAGGCGGCATAGCCCTGCAGCGCTCCGGCCGTCGGCCGCTCCCCTTGGATAGCCTGCTTAAAAAAGCCTACGGCCTCATCCTTTTTCTGCATGTTGGCGAGCCCGATGGCGGCCTGCAGGGCGGCCCCGGTGTCTTGAGGGTTGATACGCAAGGCCTGTTGGGCATAGTACACCGCCTTGTCATTCATCCCCAAAGGTGCCAGACAGATAGAGGCGATCTGGCCGGCCAGATGGCCATTTTCCCGCCACAGCCCAAAGGCCTGTTCATACATGGCCAGGGCGCCCGCGTGGTCCTTGGTCCGAATTTTGGCGTTGGCCTGACGGATGAGATTCCTGGCCTCCACCTCTTCCTTCGGGATGGACAGCCGCTCCTTGACACTGATGGCCTCCTTCTCCTCAATGGCAACAGCCGATTCCCCGGCCTTAAAGGCGAGCCGGTCCACGGCGCGCTCCGGCCATTCGATCTTCCTATCCTTGGGCAAAATCATGATGGTATTGAAACGCTCCATCTTCTGGAGGTCTTTCAGGTTCAGGATGACGTCCAGGGCGAAATCCCAGGGCACGTCATTCAGGGCCAGGGTCAGGGAACCCTTAACCGCCTCATCCACCACGATATTGAGACCACTCACCTCGCCGATGAGCCGGAAAACATTATGCAGGTCGATCTTAAAAAAATCCACCGTGATCCGTTCTTTAGTGTAGCCGGAAAAGGCCAGTTCATCCCGGCTCTGGGCCGAGGAGGGGGCTTTTGCCGCTATCTCCTCGCTGTCGTCGGCCTCCTCATCGCCACCCTCTGCGTCCTGCTCGATCAGGGAGGCGACCAGACTTGCATCCCCTGCTTCATCGACGGATTCCGCGGCAGCGCCGACTTTAAAACGTACCACAATATCATTGCCCTGGCGCTCTACGGAATAGTGGCTGTCGTTCTTCAGCAAAAGTTCAAGCCTGGTGATGGCAGGTTTCTGGTCTCCGAGACTGGAGGCCCTAACCTCGGCCACCGGCCCGGCGGCGGGCTTCATGGGCAGGTGTACGGATTTGGCGATTGCAGCGTCGGCGATATCCAGCACAATACGCAGTGGCTCGAATAGTTCGTACATGGTGTAGGTTGGCGCCGACCCCCCTTGCACGGTGAGCAGGAAGCCATCGGGCTTCTGATCCCACTGGATGCCGCCAATCCGGTAGGACGCTGAATCTGCCCCCGCGCCGGCCGTCGCCCAGACCAGGCCGCAGGTCGATACCAGCAGGGCCGCGGCCATCAGCAGCACCAGATGAGAGCGAGTCTTCAGGATCATCACTCGTTTACCCCCTCTTTCTTCAGGACCATCTTCGTAGTCTTGTAGGTTTTCTTCTTGGCCAGACCGTTGCCGGACAACTGCTCGCGAATTGACACCTCGTTGGCCGCGATATCGGCGACCACTCCGTGCCGACCGAGTTTCGTACCCTTGCGCATAACATACCCTTTACCTGATGAATCCTGCACCATGGCCATGGCCTCCTGTTCGGTATTGATAATACCTACCAGGGTAAGCTGGCCAGGCTCGAAAAGCTGCATGCCGGTGAGGGCCTTTTCCTCGCTCTCTTGCTCGGCTTGCAGCCGTTGCTCGGTGATAAAGGGCAGGAAGGGATCAGGCCGGCCCTCTGTCCGGTAAACAAAACCTTCCTTCTCACCGTCGGGCAGCAGTTGCCTGAGGATATCTTCCACCTTGGCTTCTTTGGTGGCTTGCGCCTGCGGGGCCTGGTCCTGGCTGGTCTCCGTCTGGGACTCTCCGGCGACTTGTGCCTGCGCCAGCCGCGCATCAGCGGGACAGACAGCCAGGCAGCAAAGGCTCAGCATGCCGATCAGCATGGCCCTTGCCGCAATAGTTCCATCGGATTGATGAGTGGTGTGCCCTGCTGCCAGCAACATGATCACCTTATCTCCGTCCTTTCTTCGTGCCCGCGGCCGCCGCCGCGCCGCTCGCCTTTTCCGCCTCGCCCGGCTCGAGGAACCGGTAGGTCACGAGGCTCAGCTTGGTGCTCAAGTGCACCTCGCCGCCATCCACCTTGGGCGTGCCCATGGCAAGGTCGGAGGCGGTAACGATCCGATCCAGCTTGCTCACCTTGTCGAGGAATACACCTACATTGTGATAAGGCCCCTGGACGGTGACATCCACCGGGATCTCGGCATAGAAATCCTGAATGCGCTCGGCGCCAGGCTTGAACGACAGAAAATCAAGCCCAGAGGCGGTGCCCTGGCTGGATATATTGGTCAACAGAGAGGGAATTTCCTTTTTCTGCGGCAACAGACGCGAGGCCTGGGCGAAATTCTGCTCGGTCTTTTCCTTCTCAGCCCTGTGCTCGTCAAGGTGCGCGGCTACGGCCTCGGCCTTCTTTATCTCCTGCTCCAGCCCGTCCCTGGTCTGCCGGAGCGCGGCGATCTCATCGTTCTTGGGCGAGACATAGAGGAATATGAAGGCAATAATGGGCAAAGCCAGCGCAGCCCCCCAGATCAGCAGCTTGGGCTGCATCTTGAGGCCCACGTACTTGGTGTCAACAAAGGTATTGAATGCGGTCGTGACCTTGTCGAGAGCCATTTACTTTTGCTTCCCCTTCCGCGGGTCCGGTGTTTGCGCCTCTGGCGTCTGCGCCTCGCCAACCCCGACATTCAGGGTAAAGGCCTTCAGCTTCATGCCCGCCACCTCGGTCTGCGAAGAGCTTTCCAGGTCGGCGTTGCCGAAGACCGAAGAGCCGGCAAGGGCGACCATGTATTCGGCGATGGTGGCGTTATCAAGGGCTACCCCGGCCAGCTTCAGGTTGCTGCCAGCCTGCTGCAGGGAGTTGAGCCACATGCGGTTGGGTGGCGTCAGGTCCGCGACCACGTCCAGAATCCGCACCGCCACCTGCGAGCCCTTCTTTAACTTCTGTATGGTATCGATCTTGGCCTCGAGGTTCAGCTTCTGCTGCTTCAGCTCATCGATCTCCTTGATGATGGCGGTATAAGAATTTTTCTTTGCCTGAAGTTCTTGATTCTGCTGCTTCAGGGAAGAGATGGAGTGGGCGATGACCCCGCTGGCCACGCCAATTGCCAGCAACACGGCGACCATAGAGAAGGCAAAGACAAAGAGCTCATGGACCGCCCCCTGTCGCCGTTTGATTTGCCTGATCGGAAGAAGGTTGATTCTTACCATACGGTTTCCGTGCGGTTCCTCTCCAGCCTCACCAGGCCGCAAGTCGCGTGGCGAGCCCGGTGGCCAGGGCCATTTCCGGGGCAACAATCCTCAGGTAACCTGGATCAATCCGGTTCCTGTCAAAATGCATTTTGGCAAAGGGGTCAAAGATGGTGGCCGGAATCCCGGTCTCCTCGCTGAAATACTGATCAAGACCTTGGAGTTTGGCGCCGCCACCGCTCAGAACCAGGGAGGAGATAGCCTCTTCCGGATAATTGGAGTAGTAAAAATCCAGGGCGCGTTTTACCTCCCCTACCCACTGGGAACAGGTGCTGACCACGATCTCCTCAAGGCCAGCCTGCATGGAGGCGGCTGGCATCCGGCCCAGTTTGAGATTTTCAGCCTCCTCATAGCTCAGGCTGAAGCGGTTCTGGATCTGCTCGGTGATGGCGTGGCTGCCCATGACCACATCACGGGCGAGTATGGAGGTACCCTTGGAGATGATATTAATGTTGGTCTTGGAGGCGCCGATGTCGACCAGAGCCACATTCTTGTCCAGGCCGAAATTAGCCTCGTAGGCGTTTTCCAGGGCAAAGGCATCGACATCCACCACCACTGGTTTCAGGCCAGCGGCTTGCAACATATTGAGGTAGCCGTCCACCACCTCCTTCTTGGCCGCCACCAGCATGACATTGGTGCGGCCCTCGGTGCCGGCGCTGCTTTTCAAATCCTGATAGTCGAGATAAACTTCATCGATATCAAAGGGGATGTATTGTTCGGCCTCGGCGTGGATGTGGGCCTCCAACTCCGCCTCGGTCATGACCGCGAGGTTGATTTTTTTGACTATGACGGAATATCCGGAAATGGAGATGGCCACCTTGCGGGACTTGATCTTGAGATGCCTGACAAGATTGGCGACGACCTCGGCAACCGCCTCTGATTCCAGCAGCACCCCGTCTTCCACGGCGTTCCGCGGCAACAGGGCGCTGCCCAGCGTCTGCAGCAAAAAGCCCTTGTCGGTTGCGCCCAGTTCACAGATCTTCACCGCATGAGAGCCGATATCGAGGCCCAGGGCGAGTTTCTGCTTGCCGGAGATGGTAAACGGGAATCGAGCAGATAGGGTCATAGCACTAGCATGGCGGCCCCGTCCGATGGACACGGCCCTTTCCATTCCCCCCCCTTCTAAGGCAACCCTAGCCACCTCAAGCCACGAATAGGCCTGAGAGCGCCCCCCCCCGGTAGCGATCGGCATTCGGCACAGAACACCTTAGTGCATTAAAGACACTAAAGACGAAACTATGTCAAGCTGAATTTTAATGCGATACTATCAAAAATCCCCAAACATATTAACGAGATTAATCCAATCAAGCCAGTTTTTTTCGCAGGTCATCCTCTCCAGACCCCGCTGGCACAGACCGCTTGCGCCTGCTGGCCGCCTGGCCGCTGTTCCGGCCCAGCGGACCACACCTGGCGGCAAAGAGCGGTATTCAACCTTGTATTTTCCGAGAATTTCGAGTACCTATTGCCAGGATTCGCGGCGGGTTGCCCAACATGCAAAAAACCGCGGCTGTTACTGGGCCTGCTCACGACCCTGCCGCCGCCCACCTCGGCAGCACCCCATACCGCGGCTCACGCGCTTCAATATTTTCGGAGGTCACAACTTTGGCTGAAAAATCAAAATCCGCCCTACTGGAGACCATCGAGGCCATTGTTATTGCCCTGGTGCTCGCCCTGTTCATCCGAACCTTTATCGTGCAGGCCTTCAAAATTCCCTCCGGCTCCATGATCCCCACCCTGCTCATCGGTGACCACCTCCTGGTCAACAAATTTCTCTACGGCGTCAGGAACCCATTGAACGGGCAGGTCTGGATACCGTTGAGCACCCCCCGGCATGGGGATATCATTGTCTTCAGATACCCGAAGGATCAATCACAGGATTTCATCAAGCGGGTGGTCGGCGTGGCCGGCGACAAGGTGGAGGTGAAAAACAAGGAATTGTTCGTCAATGACGCGCCCTACGTAGTGGAGGGCCCTATCCACTCGGACCCACGGACCCGGCCGGGTCCCCGCGACAACTTCGGCCCGGTCGTTGTGCCGGAACACGCGGTGTTCGTCATGGGCGACAACCGCGACAACAGCCACGACAGCCGCTTCTGGGGCTTTGTTGACCTTACGGCCATCAAAGGCAAGGCCATGATCCTCTATTGGTCGTGGGACAGTGACACCTCCCTGCTCAAGGCCCCGCGGTGGGACAGAATCGGCAATCTGATTCAATGAGGTTATTAGTCTGTAGACTGTTAGCAAAAGATATTCGAGAATAA
>DYDL01000047.1 GCA_020717925.1 Desulfocapsa sp. | reverse complement strand
CTTGGCCACCAGCTTGTTGCTGGCCACGCCAGCCGACACGGTGAGGCCGGTCTCATGCCGCACCAGTTGGCGGATGGTGGTGGCGATTGCCACCCCCGAGCCAAATAGGGCGAATGAGTCGGTAACATCGAGAAAGGCCTCGTCCAGGGAGAGGGGCTCCACCAGCGAGGTGAAGCGGTGGAAGATGGCTAAGATCTGTTCCGACACCTCCTGGTAGCGGGTCATGCGCACGGGCAGAAAGATCCCATGGGGACAAAGCCGCCGGGCCATGGCAATGGGCAGGGCGGAATGGACGCCGAATTTTCTCGCCTCGTATGACGCCGCCGAGACCACCCCCCGGTTGCTGCCGCCGCCGACAATAACCGGCTGTCCCTTGAGGGCCGGGTTGTCCAGCATCTCCACCGAGGCATAGAAGGCGTCCATGTCCAGGTGCAGGATGACCCGGGTGCGGGGTGGCTGGTTGCGGTTGGTCATGAGGTCATGATACCAGGTCGGGCCAGGTGAGGGAAAGAGAATGGCGGTTCGGGCCTTGATCGTCATAAATTTGACGTAAGGGCGTGACGCGGGTATTTCCAGTTAAATGCCAATAATTTAAGATAGATAGTCATAGTCTGGGCCAGGTGCATGATGTCAGGCAATCTGACGGTATCGGCAAATTCTGCCGGGCCTGTTTATCATGGCATGAACGGGTTTTATCGCCATTCAGGTAAATTTTTTAAAAAATATTTTTGTAAAAATATAATGTAATTCAAGCTAGATACATTGTCGATGTCTTGTCGTTGCCCTGGTTTGCGCGCCTGTTTGGAACCTGCAATCCGGCGTGTTGGCATGGAAATAGCAATACCTGTAGGCAAAGCCTTTTCGTGAACTTCAATCGGAAGGAATTGCCATGCAAGGTACGCTCGCCTCGACCAACAAAAGATCGAAAAACAACGTACCGGTTGAGCTTAATCAGATCATGGTCAAGCTCGATCAGTATCGGCGTCAGTCGGAAGAGCTGGCCCTCATGAACGAGTTGCATCGGCGCATGGCCGATACCGTTGATCTGCAGTCCATTATCGAGGCCTTTTCGGTATGGCTTATGCCGCAGGTTGAGCACGAACTGGTGGCCTATCATCATCCCGAGAATGGTCAGTCGCACGTCTTCTGTTCTTGTCATGGGCCGGAGCGGCGGCGGGCCATCAAGGTAACCGAACGACTTTTTCAACAGCCGCAATTGATCGATGGCCGCAAGGGCGATGCCCTGGAAGGCTATCATGTCCGCTGCTGGCAGTTGCCTGAAAAGGAAAAGGGACACCTGTTGCTGCTGCGCAAGAAAAGCCGGATGCCTGCCGAGAAGGCTAACCTGGTGGATGATGGCGTGGCAGTGCTGGAGGCCCCGCTGCAGCGCGCGGTCTATTACGAAAAACTGATCGAACAGGCTAACCGGGATACCCTTACCGGGCTCGCCAACCGCCGGGTTTTCGAGGAGCGCATCGACTCCTTTCTGGAACGGGCCAAACGCAACAATCATTCATTGACCCTGGCCAGCATGGACTTGGATAATTTCAAGAAGATCAATGACTCCCTGGGCCATGCCGAGGGTGACCGGGTGCTTTCCATGGTGGCCGAGGTTTTTGCCGATACGGTACGCAAGAGTGATCTGCTGGTGCGCATGGGCGGTGATGAGTTCCTCCTGGTGCTGCCAGACACCAAGCTCTGCGCGGCCAAGATACTGGCCGAACGTTTGTGTAGCGCGGTGCGTAAGCTGGCGATCTCGACCCCGTCCGGTGACAGGCTTGGGGTGAGCATCGGTTTGGCCCAGTGGCATGTCGGTCTGGGCCGGGAGGATTGGATCCAGCGCGCCGACGAGATCCTTTATCAGGCAAAAGCAGGCGGACGTTCCCGCGTGTGCGCCTGCGAGCCCAAGGCCTGCAACATTTCCAGCGATAAGGTCATACAGCATTAAGTTCTTCCTCCACCCCTCCCCAAACTCGATGAGGGAAAGGCATACCCCCCCTCCCCCATGCCTTTCCCTCGTCGAGACCTTTTTTCTCCTCTTGATTTCCAGCCGAATTTTGTACACTGATGGTAACCACTCAGGTGGATAGTCTGTAGGTGTTTAGATGGATAGGTGAAGATAACTATACGATATAATATGTTTTGTTGGTTAGTTCTTTGCCCAGCCTAACAGACTACAGTCTAGGCAACCTAAAATGTCATGAGGCCGGCCATGGGATCTTATCGCGTCAAGGTGTTGAATACCATTGCTCCGGAGGGGCTCGCCCTGCTCTCCGACGGCTTTACGGTGGGGGCGGAGGTGGATGACCCTCACGCCTTGCTGGTGCGTAGCGCGCAAGTGGACACGGATGCATACCCTTTCCTGGAGGCGGTGGCCAGGGCCGGGGCAGGGGTCAACAACATCACGGTGGACAAGGCTACGGCCCGGGGAATCTGCGTGTTCAACACTCCCGGGGCCAACGCCAACGCCGTGGCCGAGCTGGTCTTTACCATGCTGGGGCTTTCGGCCAGGAATCTGCACCTGGCCGTGGAGTTCTGCCGAGGCTTGGACGGTTTGTCCGACGAGATGATCAACCAACAGGTGGAGGGGCGGAAAGGTGCCTTCCGTGGCCTTGAGTTGGCCGGCAAGACCCTCGGGATTATCGGTATCGGCAAGGTCGGGGTGTTGGTCGCCAATGGCGGCATCCTGCGACGGATGAGGGTCGTGGCTTACGATCCTTTTCCAGCCCTTGAGAACATCCACGCCCTGTCCAGTGAGGTGATTCTGGCCCGCTCCCTGGATGAGGTGCTGCGCCAGGCCCATATCTTGACCCTGCATCTGCCGCTTAACGATAAGACCCGCGGCTTTGTGGACGCCGCTCTCATCTCCCGTCTGCCGGCCGGCGGAGTGCTGGTTAATTTTGCCCGTGGCCCCTTGGTGGACGAGGCGGCTGTGCTGGCGGCGCTTAACAGCGGCCAGCTCAGCCGTTATGTAACTGATTTTCCTTCCGCGGCCATGCTGGGCCATCCGGCCGTGCTCGCCTCGCCCCATCTCGGCGCCAGCACCGAGGAGTCGGAGGAACAGTGCGCCTGCATGGCGGCCGCGGCCCTGCGGGACTATCTGCGCCATGGCACCATCACCCACAGCGTTAATTTCCCCATTGCCGAGTCTATCCCGGCCAAAAACGTCCACACCCGGTTGCTCATGATCAACCGTGACATCCCGGACATGATCGGCTTTGCCTCGCACACCATCGGTGACGCTGGCATCAACATCGCCAGTTACCTTAATGAAAGCAACGGTGTCATCGGTTACAACATCATCGATCTGGAACAGCCGTTGCCCCCCGAAGTGGTTGCCCGCATTGAGGCGCACCCCGGAGTTTTGCGGACACGCACCATCGTTTTCCAGGGCTAGCGGCTGGCTGCCAGCTCGACAAACCGCCCTGTCATGACATTGACAGGGCGGTTTGTCGAGCTTACCTTGCTTTTAGAATCGCGTTACCTTTATGACGGACAGGAGAGGACGACATGCAGTTTGACAAATTTACCCAGAAATCCATGGAGGCCATGCAGGGTGCCCAGAGCCTGGCCGAGAGTCGTGGCCATCAGGAGATCCAGCCCGAGCATCTGGCTAAGGTTCTGCTGGACCAGACGGACGGTGTGATCCTGCCGGTGTTGCAAAAAATGGGGCTGGCTCCGGCCGCCCTGGCCGCGGATATTGATAGCCTGCTCCAGAGCTTGCCCCAGGTGAGCGGCGCTGGTTTTGGCCAGGTATCTCTCTCGGCCCGGTTGAAAAAGGAGCTGGATCAGGCCTTCAAGGTCGCAGCCTCCATGCAGGATGAGTATGTCAGCCAGGAGCATCTTTTCCTTGCCCTGCTCGACGACAAGGAGGCCAAGGCGGCCGCCGCGCTGGCCGCTCGTGGGGTGACGCGCGAGAAGTTTCTCCAGGCCCTGGTCGCGGTGCGCGGCAGCCAGCGGGTCACGGATCAGAACCCGGAGGACAAGTACCAGGCCCTGGAAAAATACGCCCGCAACCTGACGGATGTGGCCCGTCAGGGTAAGCTTGACCCAGTCATCGGCCGGGATGACGAGGTGCGGCGGGTGGTACAGGTTCTGTCACGGCGCACAAAGAACAATCCAGTGCTGATCGGCGAACCTGGGGTGGGCAAGACCGCCATTGTCGAGGGGTTGGCGCAGCGTATCGTCAACGGCGACGTGCCGGAAAGCCTGCGCCGCAAGCAGGTAATGGCCCTGGATATGGGCGCCCTGGTGGCTGGCGCCAAGTATCGCGGCGAGTTCGAAGACCGCCTGAAGGCGGTGTTGAAGGAGATCCAGAAGCGGGAAGGCGAGATTATCCTGTTTATTGACGAAATTCACACCCTGGTGGGGGCCGGCGCGGCAGAGGGCGCCATGGACGCCTCAAACATGCTGAAACCAGCCCTGGCGCGGGGCGACCTGCACTGCGTTGGCGCCACCACCCTCAATGAGTACCGCAAGTACATTGAAAAGGATGCGGCCCTGGAGCGACGTTTTCAGCAGATTCTGGTGAAGGAACCGAGCGTCGAGGACACCATCGCCATCCTGCGCGGCATCAAGGAAAAGTATGAGGTGCATCATGGGGTGCGGATCAAGGACTCGGCCACGGTGGCCGCCGCCACCCTGTCCAACCGCTATATCACCGGCCGCTTTCTGCCGGACAAGGCCATCGACCTGATTGACGAGGCGGCCAGTCGGCTGCGCATCGAAATTGACTCCATGCCGACCGAGATCGATGAGATCGACCGCCGCCGCATCATGATGGAGATCGAACGCGAGGCCTTGAAAAAGGAGAGCGACAAACCATCGCGGGAACGGCTTAACAAGCTTGAGGCGGAATTGGCCGATGTCAATGAGTCCCTGCACAGCATGAAGGGCCACTGGCACCTGGAGCGCGATATCATCCAGAAGATCCGCAAGATCAAGAGCGCCATTGACGAGGCCCGGGTCGAGGAGCAACAGGCGCAGCGCGGTGGCAATCTTGCCAGGGTGGCCGAGATCCGCTACGGCCGCATCGTGGAACTGGAAAAGGAATTGGTCGCGGAAAATGGCCGGCTGGCCGAAATTCAGCAAAATTGCCAGATGCTGAAGGAGGAGGTTGACGAGGAGGACGTGGCCGCGGTGGTGGCCAAGTGGACCGGCATTCCAACGGACCGGCTGCTGGCCGGCGAAAAGGACAAGCTGGTGCATGCCGACCAGATTTTGTCCCGGCGCGTGGTGGGCCAGTCCGAGGCGATCCTCGCGGTGGCCAACGCGGTGCGCCGTGCCCGGGCAGGTCTGCAGGATCCCAACCGGCCTCTGGGCTCCTTCATCTTCCTGGGCCCTACCGGGGTGGGCAAGACCGAGCTGGCCCGGGCCCTGGCCGAGTTTCTCTTTGATTCCGAGCGGGCCATGATCCGGCTCGACATGTCCGAGTTCATGGAAAAGCACTCAGTGGCGCGTCTCATCGGCGCTCCTCCGGGCTACGTGGGTTACGAGGAGGGCGGCTACCTCACCGAAGCGGTACGACGGCGGCCCTACGCGGTGATCCTTTTTGACGAGATCGAAAAGGCCCATCCCGATGTCTTCAACGTGCTGCTGCAGATCCTGGACGACGGCCGCATGACCGATGGTCAGGGCCGCACCGTTGATTTCAAGAACACCATCCTGATCATGACCTCGAACCTCGGCAGTCAGCTTATCATGGATTTGGGCGAGGCGAACCGCGCCGAGATGGAGACCCGAATCGACGAGGTCCTGCACCGCCAGTTCAAGCCGGAATTTTTGAACCGCATCGACGAGACCATCATCTTCCATGCCTTATCTCGTGAGCATCTGGCCCGCATTGTTGACATCCAGGTGGAGCTGCTGGAGAAGCGGCTGGCTGAGCAGAAGTTCACCGTGCGGCTCACCGAGGCGGCCAAGGGCTACCTCGTGCAGCAGGGTTATGATCCGGTATATGGCGCTCGACCGCTGAAGCGGGCCATCCAACGTCACGTCCAGGATGCCCTGGCCATGCGGATTCTTGAGGGCAGCTTCGTGGAGGGTGACCGGATCGTCATCGACCACGGCGTGGGTGGAGAGGGGCTGAGCTTTGCCAAGGGTGAGTAAGTGCTGCCTGTCCGGCAATAACGCCCGGCAATAACGGTTGACTAGAGGGCCGCTTCCCATTTAAATATAAAAACGGTCGGTGATCAGCTTTCAGTATTCAGTTTAGGGTGCCTGCACGTTAGGTTTGTTGCTGATCGCTGACCGCTTTAATTTTGGGAGACCCGGCCATTCATGGATGAGATCAAGGTTTTCGTCAGCACGGCCAACAACGCGGTGATTGTTTGCCCGCGGTGCGGCTTCAGACGATCCAGCCAAGTTGCGCAGTTCAAGGGGGCCAAGCACACCATCAAGGTGCGTTGCACCTGTAACCATCATTTTGTCGTGCATCTTGACTTTCGGAAAAATTACCGCAAGGCGACCGATATTGACGCTTCCTATCTTAAGAAGGATGTTGAGCTGGCCGGTTATTACGTCAACCTTAGCCGGGGTGATGACTGGGATGCAGGACAGGCCGACAAACAGGCGGGGAACTGCAAGATCAGGAATATCTCCCTGGGCGGTATTGGCCTGCAACCCATGGGCCTCCATATGATCAAGGAGGATGATGCCCTGCGGGTCCGCTTTTGTCTGGACGATGCCAAGCGGTCGCTCATCGACCGCAACGTGCTGGTGGTGACGGTCAGCAAAAACCTGTTGGGTTGTCGGTTTACCGAGTCCATGGAGCGCGACCAGGCCCTGGGTTTTTATCTTCTGCCCTGAGATTTTCATGCAAGTTCTGAAGATTTTTGTCCGCAAAGACAACCAGGCCATGGTGCGTTGCCCGTTCTGCGCGGCGACCAAGGATTTTTCCGTGGCCTCTTTTCGAGGCAAGTCCCATTCCATCAAATTGCGCTGCGCCTGCAAGCGGATTTTCCAGGTTGATCTTGATTTCCGGCGGGCCTATCGAAAAAATACCAAACTGGCTGGTTTCTATGCCACCCTGAGTGTCGAGAGCGCGAGCGGGATAAGGCAAATGCAGATGTACGTGGATGACCTTTCGCTCGTTGGCATTGGCATGACCACGGTCGGCCCCCACGGTCTCAGGGTTGGGGCATTGCTGCGGGTGGAGTTTGTTCTCAATGACCCCAAGGGCACGATCATCATCAAAAAGGCTACCGTGAAGCGACTGGTCGGTTCCAGGGTCGGCTGCGAGTTTTTGGAAACCAGGGAGCAGGACCGGGAACTCGGTTTCTTCCTTATGCCGTGAAAGGCAGGTGGTTAGACTGTAGGTGTTTAGTCTGTTAGTCTGGAAGCAGGCTACCACCTAACAGTCTACAGACTAACAGTCTAACAATCTACAGTGCCGCCGCTCCCGGGGTGCGCGGGAAGGGAATGACCTCCCGGATATTGGCCATGCCGGTGGCGAACTGTACCAACCGTTCGAAACCCATGCCAAAGCCGGCGTGCGGCGCCGATCCGTAGCGCCGCAGGTCGAGGTACCACTCGTAGTCTGCCTGGCGGAGTCCGTTTTCCGTTATCCGTGCAAGCAGCACGTCATAGCGTTCCTCCCGCTGGCTGCCGCCTATGATTTCTCCTATGCCGGGCACGAGGATGTCCATGGCCGCAACGGTACGGTTGTCGTCGTTTATCCGCATATAGAAGGGTTTGATAACGCGCGGATAGTCGGTGACCACCACCGGCCGTTTGAACACCTCTTCGGCGAGATAGCGCTCGTGCTCGGATTGCAGGTCCGCTCCCCACTGCACCGGGAAATCAAAGGTGCGGCCCGCCTTCCGCAGGCGTTCCACCGCCTCGGTGTAAGTGATCCTGGCAAAGTCCTGATCCAGCACCATGGCCAGGCGATCGTGCAGGGCTGGATCAATGAACTTACAGAAGAGGTCGAGTTCCGCACCGCACTCGCTCCGTACGCTGGCCAGCAGGTATTTGAGAAACTCTTCGGCCAGATTGATATCGTCGGTCAGGTCGCAAAAGGCCATCTCCGGCTCCACCATCCAGAATTCGGCAAGATGGCGGCTGGTGTTGGAATTTTCTGCCCGGAAGGTGGGACCAAAGGTGTAAACGTTGCCCAGGGCCAGGGCATATACCTCGGCCTCCAGTTGGCCGGAGACGGTGAGGCTGGCCTGGCGGCCGAAAAAATCGCGGCTGAAGTCCACCAAGCCGTCCCGGCTGGGTAGCTTGTTCATATCCAGGGCCGTGACCGTGAACTGCTCGCCGGCCCCTTCGCAGTCATTGGTGGTGATGATCGGCGTGTGCACGTAGCAAAAGCCGCGCTCGGCGAAAAAACGGTGCAGGGCCAGGGAGAGGGCGCTGCGCACCCGTGCCACGGCCGCCAGGCTGTTGGTGCGCGGCCGTAGGTGGGTCATGGAGCGTAAAAATTCAAAAGAGTGATGTTTCTTCTGGAGCGGATAGGTCTCGGCCGGCGCCCAGCCGTACACCGTCAGTTCTCGGCAGCGCAGCTCCACGGCCTGCCCCTTGGCCGGCGAGGCAACCAGGTCACCCGCAACGCGCACGGCGCAACCGGTGGTGAGGCGTTTGATCTCGCCCTCATAGTTAAAGAGGGTGCTGTCCGCTACCACCTGGAGGTTGGCCAGGCATGAGCCGTCGTTTATTTCCAGGAAGGAGAAATCGCCCTTGGCGTCCCGCCGGGTTCGCACCCAGCCTTTTACCTCAAGCGCTTTGCCGATGGGCGGTGCCTGCAGGAGCGGGGCGATGCGCATGAATTCGAACATTGTGGTTTCCTTTTGGTTGCAGGGGTGTTACGGCGGATCACCTTTTGCGGTTGCGTTACAATTTTTACTACAGTAATGAGTATGCCATGTGCTTGGCAACCGCATTTTTTCGGAAAGAACTCAATTGGAGGATCATACCATGATGGTCCATGAAGATTCCCTGTTGCACTTGGCGCCCGACAAGTGCGCCCTGATGGTCATCGATATCCAGGAGCGGCTTATGCCGGTTATCAACGACCAGGAACAAGTTACGGCCCGCAGCGTGCTTATGATCCAGGCGGCCAGGGAACTTAACCTGCCGGTGCTGGCCACCACCCAGTATGCGAATCGGATCGGCCCCATGCTGTTGCCGGTGGCGCAGGCTTTGGCCGGGGTGGAAACGGTTGATAAACTTGAGTTCGATGGCTTCAGGAATAAAAATGTGCGTGAGGCGGTGGGTCGCCTACCCGGGCAGGTGGACACCATCCTGGTCTGCGGCGTTGAGACCCATATTTGCGTCTATCAGACTGTCTTGGGCGGCCTGCGGGCTGGCTTCAAAATGTGGGTGGCGGCGGACGCGGTTTCTTCCCGTACCCCTGAAAACCATGCTATTGGACTGGAGCGTATCCGCACGGTCGGAGGCGTTGTGGCCAGCACCGAGCTGATCATCTACGACCTGCTGGGCCGGGCCGGCACGCCACCCTTCAAAGCCCTGCTGCCTTTATTGAAATAACGCCCAGGCTGATCGCGATTATGCGGATTTTCTATTAAGAAAAGGGCTGGCTGGTCCGATACACAGGGTGCGATGGTTATTCCGAAAAAATTCCAAGAGCATGATGCGCGGATGCAAGCCAGCGACGAACATGTTGATGCCAATGTGCCCTCTGATGCGGATCGGGACGCGGTCACTCCCGACTTGTCGTTGCCCGGTGACGCCCCTGACGTCCAGCACCCGTCGACGGGACAGGATGGGGCCATGGATGGGCGCCGCTTCAACGACGACCTGTTGAGTTATCGGGTCTTCACCGAGGATGAGACTTTTTTTCGCCAGAAATCATCGGCCAAAGGCCAATGGGCAGTGGTCTGGTCCGACCTCATGATGACCATGTTCATCCTATTCGTGGTGCTCTTTGCTTACCAGGCGGCCCATCGGGAATTTTTGAGCAAGGAAGAGTTGCGGGTCGGACCTGGCATTGGCCACGACACTTTACCGGTCGAGGATGAAACACCTAAGATTTACGATCTCCGCAGCCTGGTCGAAACCGAGGAGGCCCAGACCCTGCGGGATTTTGCCTCGGTTGAGCTGGCACCCGACCGTACGGTGCGGATCGTCCTGGCCAGTGATTTCCTCTTTGATCTTGGCCAGGCGGAGATCAAGTCCAAGGTGCGTGAAAAACTGGTCAGGATAGCCGAGTTTATCCGCCGCACTCCCAACAGAGTTAACGTCATCGGTCACACCGACAACATTCCCATGCACTCTAATAGGTTCGCCACCAACTGGGAGCTTTCCGTCAGCCGAGCCACCGCGGTAGCCCGTTTTCTCATCGAGGACATGAAGTTGCCGGGTAATCGCTTCTATGTCTCGGGCTATGCCGAGTATCAACCGCTGGTGCAGAACACCACGCTCAGCAACCAGGCCGCCAACCGGCGGGTCGAGATCGTCATCACCAAGGAGGTGCCCCAGGCTGTTCCTGGCACTGTAAAGGATATTCTATGAAAAGGAAAAAAAACTCACCGTTGCGCAACAAGAATCTTATCGGCCTGGTGCTTTGTGTTCTGGTTTTTTTAGCCGGTTTTGCCATGAACGGCAACGTTAGCCTCTATTTCAACGTCGCCAGCCTGCTCATCGTGCTGGGCGGTACCATGGGCGCGGTATTCCTGAGCTACCCGGTAGATAGGCTGCGCATCGTCGCCAAAGTGCTGCGCGCCTCTTACCTGAGCGAGCCTAAGAGCCCGGAGGAGATCGTCGGGATCCTCGTTGACCTGTCGGTGAAAAGTCGATTCCGTGGGCTGCTTTCCTTGCAGGAGGACGAGGAGGAGACCACGATCCTCTTTCTGCGCCGGGCCTTGGGTTTTCTGGTTGATGGTTACCGGGGTCAGCAGATGCGCGACATTCTCAACACCGAGATGTTTTTTTTCAAGATGCGGCGGGAGGATTCCGAACGGGTGCTGCGGACCATTGGCGATCTCTTTCCATCCTTTGGTCTGATAGGAAGCATCGTAGGCCTCATCGGCATGCTGGCCGGCGTGGGTGACACCTCGGTGATTCTCGCCACCGTGCCCGTTGCCCTGACCTCCACCCTTTACGGCGTTATTTTTGCCAATTTTTTCTTTATCCCCTTTGCCGCCAATCTGCGGGAAAGAACTGATCAGGAACTGCTGTTGCAGAAGATCATCACCGAGGGCATCATGGCCATTGAAAGCGAGGTTGACCCCAGGGTTCTGGAGCGCAAGCTGAAATCCTTCCTGACCCCGTCGTCGCGGCAAGGCAGGCTGGTATCGCTGGAACGCATTCAGGAGCGGTTCAAGATCAAGCCGGAAGGTGTGACCACCACGCTGGGCGGCGAGAAAATCATTGGTACCGGAGCTTGAGGACGAGTTGGTTTAGCCCCTGCGGGTTCGGCCGCCGAACAGGCGTTGCAAGGGGATGACGATGACGCAGGCGAGGAAGACAACGGCTTGCAGCATTACGATGGCGGCGCCGCTCGGGATGTCAAGCCAGTATGAGCCCCAGAGGCCTGCCACGGCACTGGTGACGCCCAGGAGAATGGCGACCCAGGTCATGGTCACAAAGCGGTGGGTCACCATGCGGGCCGCCGCGGCTGGGATGACCAGAAAGGCGGAGATCAGCACGATGCCCACCACCTTGACCGCCGCCACCACGGTGACTGCCAGCAGGCCGCTTATGAGATAGTCGTCGAAGACCACCGGCACCCGGTCGGCCCGGGCCAGGTCCCGGTCAAAGGTGGCGTAGGCCCAGCGTTGCCACAGCGGCAGGGTCAGCAGGGCCAGGATGACCAACAGACCGGTGACCCGGAGATCAGTGCCATTGACCGCCAGAATGGAACCGAAGAGGTAGGAGAAGGCGTCGGTGGTGTAGTTTTCGGTGCGGGACAGGAAGATGATTCCTGCCGCCATGGAGACGGCGAAGAAAACGCCGATGATGGTGTCGGAGGCGAGCCGGGTGTGATGTTTAACCCAGGTGATGGCCAGGCTTACCAGCAGGGTGAAAGGCAGGGCGATCCACAGGGGCTCGCGGTGCAGGAGGATGCCCAGGGCCACCCCGCCGAAGGCGGCGTGGGCCAGGCCATCGCCCAGGAAGCTTAAGCCCCGCTGGACCACGAAGGCCCCGTAATAGGAAGAGAGAAAGGCCACCATGACGCCGGCGGCCAGGGCGCGCTGCATGAAGGGCAGGGCGAAGGCCTCATACATGATGGTATATTCCTCTGGCCGGTTTCAGGCCGGGCAGCGCCTTGCCCGGGTAAGCCTTTTCCAGGCATTCCTGACACAGGGCCTCGCCCGGGGTGCCGAAGCTGATGAGGTGGCGATTCAGCACCATGACGCGGAAGGCCTGATCCGAGGCGACCTCCCAATCGTGGGTCACCATGATGATGGTGGCGCCGGTCCGGACGCGGTAGTCGTTCAGAACCTTGTAGAAGTCGCTCTCTCCCACGGTGTCGATGCCGGTGGCCGGTTCGTCGAGCAGCACCAGTCTTGGCTCCCTGGCCAGGCTGCGGGCCAGGTAGATACGCTGCAGCTCGCCGCCGGACAGGTCGTTCACCGGTCGCATGGCAAGGTGTTCGGCATCGACCAGGGCCAGGGCCGCAAGGGCCTTGGCCTTTTCCCTGGGCGTGATTCTGGCGACCCAGGCATGGCGGAGACCGGAGATCACCAGTTCCAGGACAATGGCCGGGAAGCGACGGTCCAGGGTCTTGATCTGGGGAACGTAACCGATCCACTGGGCCGGCACCTTGTCGGGCGTTCGCTCAAAGACTTGAACCGTGCCGGAGGATGGTTGCGCCAGGCCGAGCAGGACTTTCAGAAAGGCGGTTTTGCCGGCGCCGTTCGGACCCAGCACGGCTAGGAATTCACCGGTTTTGATGCAACAGGTGATCTCTTCCAGGACCACGTTTTGGCCATAATGCAGGGTAAGATTGTCGGTTTGCACGGCGTGCATGGGGTTGTAGTGATCCTTTTTTGGCCATGGTCCAAGGCAAGTATTGCGAATGAGCCATCTCTTACCACATTTTTGCCGGCATGAGGAGGGGCGGGATCGGATTTTCTCGCAAGGTGACATGATGTCCCGGGGAGAGGAGAATGCAATGATGGGTAATAATGGCTGGACATGGATGTTGCCGAGGTGGAACGGCCGTTGTTTATCCCTGGTGCTGGCCGTGCTCTGCGTGCTTATGCTGGGTAACGCGGCCGTGGCCGATGGTCCGGAGGTGCTCTTTCGTGAGGGCTTCAGGCAACTGGACCACTGGCAGCCGCTGCTGTTTCCCAAGATCAGCCAGCATTCCGAGTACGCGGCCGTGCTCCTGGACGGCGAGCCCGTGTTGCGCATGGAGAGCAAGGGTTCAGCCTCGGCCCTGGTGCATAAACAGGAATTCAACGTTTACGACTTCCCTCGTCTGGCCTGGCGCTGGCGGGTGGAAAAGGTTTACGCCAAAGGCGACGCCACCAGGAAGGGAGGCGACGACTTTCCAGCGCGAATCTATGTTATGTTTGCCTATGACCCGGCCACGGCCGGTTTCATGGACAAGGTCAAGTATGAAGCGGCCCGGCTGCTTTATGGCGAGTATCCGCCCCAGAGCAGCCTCAACTACATCTGGGCCAACCGCGCAACCGAGTCTGGCATTGTGGTCAACCCCTATACGGAGCGGGCCATGATGGTCGTCATGGCTGCGGGTGGCGCCCAGGTTGGCGCCTGGCAGACCTGCGAGGTTGATGTGGTTGGCGATTATCGTCGGGCCTTTGGCCGGCAGCCGCCGGCACGGGCCCGAATCGCGGTGATGAACGACTCCGATGACACCGGTGAACAGTCGGTTTCTTATATAAGTTACATCGAGGTGTCTGCCAGGCCATTTGGCGGCGCGGACCAGCAATGAGTGAACGCCTCTTGATCCTTACCCGGCTGCCCGTGGCCGGCCAGGTTAAAACCCGCCTTATCCCGGTCTTGGGTGCGGAGGGGGCGGCCGCCCTGCATCAGCGTTTGGCCGAACGTACCCTGGCCACGTGCAGGGCATTGGCGCGCAATCGGCGGATTATTATCGAAGTCTGGTACACCGGTGGTAACGCGCGGGCGGCGCGGGCCTGGCTGGGGAAGGGAATAGCCTATCGTCGGCAGCCAGCCGGTGACCTGGGCCGGCGCATGGCCCTGGCCTTTGCCATGAGTTTTGCCGACAATGCGCGGCGCGTGGTGCTGGTTGGCACGGACTGCCCCGGGCTGTCCGCGGAGTTGCTGGCCCAGGCCTTTGTCGACCTGGCCATGGTTGACGTGGTGCTCGGACCGGCCGCGGACGGGGGCTACTACCTGATCGGTCTGGCCAAAGAACTTCCGCAACTTTTCATGGACATCGACTGGGGTACGGACCTGGTCTTGGAGCAGACCAGTGACGCCATCGCTCGTCACGGCCTCAGCTATCAACTCTTGCCTTGTCTGGCGGATGTTGACCGGCCCGCTGATCTTGTCAACCGTCCTGGTTGAAAATCGTGTACCTTTGAATTGAAATTAGGTAAGATTTAAAAACTTGTAAGGATTTACCGCCTTTGGCGGATTGTCCTTGGCGCTGGCTGTTTTTTTTACATCGTGCACCGATCACTAAAGGAGCGGCGGTATGGCGCAGGAGACCTCGGCGGGGCAGGGCATGGAACGGCGGCGGCATGAGCGGGTCGACAAGAAGATCGACCTGCGCTTCGGGCGCTGGGAGGATGTCACTGATGTTGCCATCGATCGACATGGTTCACTGCTGGATATCGGCCCCGGCGGTCTGCGTTTCTTGACCCCGGAACCTGTCGAGATCGCCACCCAGATTTTACTGGTCCTTGAATTTCCCGGCTGGCGTGATGACCTGCAAGACTGGGTCCAGGCCTCCACCCAGTCTGCCATCGGGGTGCTCAAGGTTATCGGCATGGTGGTCCGCTGTTCGTCCAGCACTCTTGAGCCGGGCAATTATGAGGTGGCTGTCTGTTTCTGTGGAAGGGTAAGGAAATAGGCAATGGTCGTAGGGCCTGGTGGCTTTTCGCGATAATATCAAAGGAGTTTTTGCATGGCGGATAACAAAAAACCCATGATTTATCTAGAGGTTAGTAACGGCTCTTTCAGGATTCCCACTGAGGATGCCATTTACAACATCACGGTCAGCAGCCCGGAGGATAGTTCCGTCTCCCGGGTGGTGGGGAAGATCGTCCAGCAGGAAAAAGAGGCCACGGTGCAGGCGCCTCCCCTTGCCTCGCCACCAGCAACAGCCGCGGTTGAGGATGAGTTCTATAAGGAGATTTCCGGCGATCTTTATCACGACATCGGTCAACTGGCCAAGAGTCTTAGCTCCACCATCATGGATCTGCCGGCCGAGGATCGTCGCGGCAAGCGGGCCGAGCTGGATGAGGCCGGCGAAAAGATTGAACATGCCAAGAAGCAGCTCAAGGACATCGTCGACCTTACGGAAATGGCGACCATGGAGATCATGGACCAGGTGGAAAAGGTCCAGGATCAGACCAACGAGGTCAAGAACCTTTTGGCCGGGCTTAAGGAACACAGCGCCTTTGCCTCTATTGGCCTGCCAGGCAAGACAGATCCGCCCGAGGCTGTCGAGGATGCACGGGCCGCGCAACTGGCCAAGCTCCAGGGTAGTCTGACCAGGGTCAGGGAGGTGCTGGGCGGGCTGTCCGTGCCCGCCCCGGCTGCACCAGCAGCGGCGGTGGTTGTTGCACCGGAAACGAGGGTGCGTTACCTCTTCCCTCTGGACGTGGTATTTCAGACCATGTACGAGCTCTGTACCAACGAGACGGTAAAAACTCACATTACCGGGGCGCGCCAGCAGGGAGCCGCTATCTTTACGCTGGCAGCCTTTCATGACCAGCTCAGCGACAAGGTGGCCAGTCTGGTTGTGGAAGACAATTTTTTCTCGGTGCCGTTGACCGATATCTTCCGGGCCCTCTTCGTGGCCTGTACCGATGACAAGGTCAGGAACCTGTTTCAGCGCATGGCCAAGAATAAGGAAACCATCTTTCTCGACCAGAGCCTGCCGCTTGAGATGCCGCCCACCGAGGAAGTGGCGGTGGTGGCTGACGTTGCCGCACCGCCCGAGCCAGAGGCTGCGCCAGACCCCAGGCTTGGCGAGATGGACACCCTGCTGGCCGATAGTCTGGCCGTGCTGCTGGAGCTTGAGGCGCTGCCCGCCCCATCAGCCGCCGCCGGCCCACTCGGCACGATGAGTCCCGAGGATCAGGCGGAAATCTTGAACCGGATCGAGGAGGCGTTCGAATATTCCAGCGGGATCTGCGGCACGGTGTCGAAGATCACCGAGACCCTGAGCTTTCAGGATCTTTCCGGCCAGCAGATTCTGAAGATCATCAAGCTGCTTTCCGACTTCCAGGTGCAGTTGCTGGCGATCGTGGTATCCTTTGGCTCTCAGCTCAAGCACAAGGAGAAGGACCGGACCCTGACCATTGAGGAAACCAAGCGGATGGCCCAGGATGACGTGGACAGCTATCTGCGGAGCATGACCACCGCTGATGTGGGCGGGGAAGGATCGCTCGACCAGAACAGCGTCAACAGCCTGCTGGCCGAGTTGGGTTTCTAGCTGATCATCTGCAAGCTGCAAAAAAAAGGCTGGTCCACGTGGACCAGCCTTTTGTATGCGGGATGGAGGCGGCGACCGGAGTTGAACCGGTGAATAACGGTTTTGCAGACCGCTGCCTTAGCCACTTGGCTACGCCGCCCCATTTTAAGGGGCGCATCATATCCAGAGTTCCTGCTTTTGACAAGAGAAAAGGTGCGGAAAAACCCGGGAGCCCGGGCCGCGCGCCGGATTATCAACCCATGGACATTGCCAACTTTCTCGTCAAGGACCACGCCGCCCACCTGGATCGAATCCAGGAGCGGTTGGACTACCAATTTCATGATGTGGGTCATCTGCTCACCGCCCTTATCCATTCTTCCTTCGCCTTTGAACAAGCCAGAAAACCTGTGCAGGACAATGAGGTTCTGGAGTTTATGGGCGATGCGGTGCTTGATCTGGCCGTGGGCAATGCCCTGTTCGAGGCCTTTCCCGGGGCCAGCGAGGGCGATTTGACCCGTATGCGGGCCGCCCTGGTCAATGAGGGCAGCCTGGCCGACCTGGCCCGGACGCTGGAACTGCATGAGGCTATACTGCTTGGTAAAGGCGAAGAGGCTACCGGCGGTCGCGCCAAATCATCCATTCTGTCTTGCGCTTACGAGGCCATGGTGGGCGCGGTGTTTGTGGATGGAGGTTACGAGGCGGCCCGGGTTCTGGCCGAGCGCCAGTTCGCCGCCCTGATCGCCCGG
Organism: Desulfocapsa sp.; assembly: GCA_020717925.1. Lineage (GTDB taxonomy): Bacteria > Desulfobacterota > Desulfobulbia > Desulfobulbales > CG2-30-60-27 > CG2-30-60-27. The sequence goes on along the minus strand of DYDL01000047.1, from coordinate 1,061 downwards.
GGCCGGCAGAGCATGCTGCAAGGTGACGCCAAGAGCCGCTTGCAGGAGTTGACCCAGCAGCGATTCAACGAGGCTCCGGTTTATGTGCTGGAAAAGGCTGATGGGCCCGATCATGCCAGGCTTTTCACCGTGTCGGTGCGCTTCCGGGGGAACATGCTGGCCATGGCCGACGCTTCCAGCAAGAAGGAGGCCGAGCAGCGGGCCGCGGCCGCTGCCCTGGAAAATTTTGTTGACCTCGATTTTAATGGCTGAAGCGACCGCTGTCAGGCCACCCTTCATCATCCCCTTCTTTATCGTCCACCAAGGTTGCCCGCACCGTTGCGTGTTTTGCAACCAGGCGAGCATAACCGGCCAGGCGGATGGCGTCGGGCAGGTTACTCCCAGCCTGGTGACGGCAGGGATCTCGGCCTGGCTGGCCCGGCCCCGCCGCCATCCCGAGGGGGCGGTGCAAGTGGCCTTTTACGGCGGCAGTTTCACCGGGCTGCCGCTAGAACGGCAGGCTGAACTCCTGGAGGCGGTGGCACCTTTTATTGAACAGGGAGTGGTTGATGCCGTCCGCCTGTCAACCCGGCCCGACTGCGTTGATGCCGGCATTGCCGCCTTTCTGGTAAAGCGTGGGGTCAAAATCGTGGAACTGGGCGTGCAGTCCATGGATGCCACGGTGCTGGCGGCCAGCGGCCGGGGCCATGGTCCAGGCGAGGTAGGGCGGTCCTTGCAGGCGCTGCGTGGTGCGGGGCTTCAGGTCGGTTGCCAGCTCATGGTGGGGCTGCCCGGCGAAACCAGCCGGCGGGCGGTGGACAGCGCGAGACAACTGGCGGATCTGGCTCCGGACTTTGTCCGACTCTACCCAACCCTGGTGGTGGCGGGCAGCGCCCTGGCCGCGGATTATCAGGCGGGCCGCTATCGGCCGTTGTCCCTGAACCGGGCCGTGGCCCGCACCGCTCGGCTGAAGAGTATCTTCGCTGCCCACGCCATCCCGGTAATCCGTATGGGGTTGCAGGATGGTGCGTCACTCACCCAAAATCTTCTGGCCGGCCCCCATCACCCGGCTTTTGGCGAAT
>DYDL01000254.1 GCA_020717925.1 Desulfocapsa sp. | reverse complement strand
GCCCGTTGTCGCCCCGGCCGCACGGTCGGGGCGCGGATTGAAACTGGAACACAACCAGCGGCGCAGGCTGGATCAGCTGGTCGCCCCGGCCGCACGGTCGGGGCGCGGATTGAAACAACGCGGTGTGGGACGCGGCCCTGGATACCGCCAGTCGCCCCGGCCGCACGGTCGGGGCGCGGATTGAAACCGCACGAAGCTCCTCGTCCCCTCGTTCCAAAGGCGCGTCGCCCCGGCCGCACGGTCGGGGCGCGGATTGAAACCGAAAAATGACGACACCCGCCGAAAAGTAAAAAAGTCGCCCCGGCCGCACGGTCGGGGCGCGGATTGAAACGATGTGTTCACGCGTGCTTTGAGCAGCTCGAGCAGTCGCCCCGGCCGCACGGTCGGGGCGCGGATTGAAACCGACGGACAAATACGGACGAGTGCTCGGTCGCGTGTCGCCCCGGCCGCACGGTCGGGGCGCGGATTGAAACTCTTTGAGAAGGAGATGGTGACCAGCGCCTTTGGGTCGCCCCGGCCGCACGGTCGGGGCGCGGATTGAAACTCCGTAGGAGTCGAGCGGTGCGGCCGCAGGAGTCGTCGCCCCGGCCGCACGGTCGGGGCGCGGATTGAAACCTCTACTGTCTCTCTGTGCCAGTGCCTGAAAACCGTCGCCCCGGCCGCACGGTCGGGGCGCGGATTGAAACATGTCTGTTTGCTTCCTTTCGTTTTTCTGTTTTCGTCGCCCCGGCCGCACGGTCGGGGCGCGGATTGAAACTTTTTGCGGCCGGGGTTGACGACGAAAACGTCGTGTCGCCCCGGCCGCACGGTCGGGGCGCGGATTGAAACTTACAACCGTCGGGAAACTCACCGCTCGCTGGAGGTCGCCCCGGCCGCACGGTCGGGGCGCGGATTGAAACGTCATCAACCTCGTGAGTGACTCGGTTCTGCTGAGTCGCCCCGGCCGCACGGTCGGGGCGCGGATTGAAACCAACCTGAGGATAACCGCTGAACTAGAACGTAATCGTCGCCCCGGCCGCACGGTCGGGGCGCGGATTGAAACAAACGGAATCCACCACTCAACGCTCCGACTCTTCGTCGCCCCGGCCGCACGGTCGGGGCGCGGATTGAAACGTTGGTGTAGGTCTGGGTGGTCATGGATTGAGGGGTCGCCCCGGCCGCACGGTCGGGGCGCGGATTGAAACTCATCGCGGACGCTGCGAGGATGCTCGCGGATTTGTCGCCCCGGCCGCACGGTCGGGGCGCGGATTGAAACCCGACGACGGCAGTTTCATCAAGTTTTTAGAATAGTCGCCCCGGCCGCACGGTCGGGGCGCGGATTGAAACTTCTTGGAACGCTCAAGCATCGTGATTATGCTTGAGTCGCCCCGGCCGCACGGTCGGGGCGCGGATTGAAACCTAGCGAGTTGCTGACCACGTGACGCCGACACCCAGTCGCCCCGGCCGCACGGTCGGGGCGCGGATTGAAACCGCTCGAATCGGGTTTTGCTCGCCGAGCGCAACGGTCGCCCCGGCCGCACGGTCGGGGCGCGGATTGAAACAGGATCAAAAGCTATACACCCCCTCACAAGTCATAGTCGCCCCGGCCGCACGGTCGGGGCGCGGATTGAAACGACATCAAAATAGACTTCATCATGCGCCCCTCATAAGTCGCCCCGGCCGCACGGTCGGGGCGCGGATTGAAACGTGAGGAGCCTGGGCGGCGGGTGAAGCTCAAAAAGTCGCCCCGGCCGCACGGTCGGGGCGCGGATTGAAACGCATACGCTGCGGCGCGAGTTTAAGCCGCACCGTGTCGCCCCGGCCGCACGGTCGGGGCGCGGATTGAAACGTGCATGTGGACACCCACGTGGTGCTGACCGCTTGTCGCCCCGGCCGCACGGTCGGGGCGCGGATTGAAACGACGCGACACGCGACGCAGAGATCGCTGACGTCGAGTCGCCCCGGCCGCACGGTCGGGGCGCGGATTGAAACATGCTCGTTCCTATCCAGTGGCGCGGTGTTGTCTGTCGCCCCGGCCGCACGGTCGGGGCGCGGATTGAAACCAGCCGTGCGGCAACGGAATGATTTACGTGGCGAGGTCGCCCCGGCCGCACGGTCGGGGCGCGGATTGAAACACCATGACGGTTATCACTGGCACAACGCAAACGTGTCGCCCCGGCCGCACGGTCGGGGCGCGGATTGAAACCTCGACCAATGCACCGGCAAGCACCGTGAAATCGGTCGCCCCGGCCGCACGGTCGGGGCGCGGATTGAAACTCGACCCACGCCACACGGGGGTCGTTTTTGATTTGTCGCCCCGGCCGCACGGTCGGGGCGCGGATTGAAACCAAAAGCTATACACCCCCCCACAAGTCATATAGAGGTCGCCCCGGCCGCACGGTCGGGGCGCGGATTGAAACTCTTCGAGAAAGCGATGGTGACCAGCGCCTACGGAGTCGCCCCGGCCGCACGGTCGGGGCGCGGATTGAAACACGGATGGAGTATGGAACTGGTCCCCCGCGGATTAGTCGCCCCGGCCGCACGGTCGGGGCGCGGATTGAAACCATCAAACATGACGACCTGACCGGGTATAAGCTCGGTCGCCCCGGCCGCACGGTCGGGGCGCGGATTGAAACTTGGCTAGCATCTCGTCGTTCGTTTCCATCGTTTTGTCGCCCCGGCCGCACGGTCGGGGCGCGGATTGAAACATGACGGTCGAGACGGTGCCGGCGAGGTGGCGCTGTCGCCCCGGCCGCACGGTCGGGGCGCGGATTGAAACCGCTCGAATCGGATTTTGCTCGCCGAGCGCAACGAGTCGCCCCGGCCGCACGGTCGGGGCGCGGATTGAAACTCTGCGTTCTCGGTTGCACGGGTGAGCTTTTTTGAGTCGCCCCGGCCGCACGGTCGGGGCGCGGATTGAAACTCTTTGAGCACGCGACAGTGACCAGCGCCTTTTGAGTCGCCCCGGCCGCACGGTCGGGGCGCGGATTGAAACTCAATTCTTGTAATGCCCCAAGCGTGATGTTCACGTCGCCCCGGCCGCACGGTCGGGGCGCGGATTGAAACGCTTTTGCCGCTCGACCCGGCCGCAAAACCGTCCAGTCGCCCCGGCCGCACGGTCGGGGCGCGGATTGAAACCTCTCACGGTGCTCTCCGTTCGGTTCCCAGCTCTGTCGCCCCGGCCGCACGGTCGGGGCGCGGATTGAAACGCCCTCCGAACCTCATTAGCAGGAGCCATCGCCTGTCGCCCCGGCCGCACGGTCGGGGCGCGGATTGAAACCGGCCGCAAAACCGTCCACCGAGCGAACGAGAAATGTCGCCCCGGCCGCACGGTCGGGGCGCGGATTGAAACTGGAGAGGCGAAGCCTCAGTCCTCCTCACACCCTGGTCGCCCCGGCCGCACGGTCGGGGCGCGGATTGAAACCCCAATGGCGCGGCGGAG
>DYDL01000046.1:16759-18360 GCA_020717925.1 Desulfocapsa sp. | reverse complement strand
CGGCCTGATAGGTCTTGTTGATGCACCCCTCGCGAAACAGGGCGGAGAGGGCGGCGGCACCCTTCTGGGTGTGAGCCACCAGCATGAGGCCGGCGGCCTCGCGGTCCAGCCGGTGGACGAGAAAGACCGGTCGGGTGGGCTTGAAAAAAAGTTCCACCTGCCTAAGCAGGGCGCAGTGGTCACCGAAGTCGTTCCCTTGGGAGAGCAGGCCTGCCGGCTTGATCCAAACGCTGTAGTGTTTGAGATCCTGGAGGCAGGTGGCGGTTGGTGGTAAACGGGTCAGAACCTCCTGGTCGTAGGCAAGCTTGAGGAGATCGCCGGCCATGAGCGCGAAGGTGGCGCGGCGCAACCGTTTCGTGGTCTTGCCGCGCTTGAGCAGTACCGCGCCCTTGACCATGGCGTCTTTGATTCTGGCCTTGGCCAGACCAGACGCCTGGGCCAGGAAGTCGGCGGCCAGCGGTCTGGCGTTGGCTGGCACGGTGAGCTTGAGCTGGATCGGCCGGGGCAGCCCCCCGGTTTTCAGCCCGGGGTTGACCTCATCGCCTTTTTCCGGTTCAATAGGCGGGCTATGTTCGCTGACCTTTTGCAATTGAATACCTTTGTGGACCAGACCATGGAGCGGCTGCGGCAACGCTTCCCGGCCGAGATCGCCTGCGGCAAGGGGTGCGCCGACTGCTGCGCCGCGGTGTTCGACGTCTCCTGGATCGAGGCCCTTTTTTTATTGGCGCACTTCCGGCAACTGCCGGCGTCAGCGCAACAGCAAGTTCTGACCCAGGCCGAGACGGCGTTGGCCGCCTGGCAGGAGCTGCGGGCCCGGGACGGTGAGCTGGCCACAGCCCGCATTCGCTGCCCCATGCTTACGGCGGACAACGTCTGCGCCACCTACCCGGCGCGGCCTATCAACTGCCGCACCTACGGGGTACCCACTGTGATAGGCGGCGCGGCCCATGTCTGCGGGCTGTCGCATTTCGATCAGGGCCAGAGCTATCCCACCCTGCAACTGGCGCCCTTGCAGCAGAGCCTGCTCGACTACTCTCGCCAGGTGGCTGGTCTGGGCGAGGGGAGCCGCCGCTTTCCCATCGCCGAGGTGCTGCTCCACCCCACCCCCTTTGCCGCTGTCCTGGACAGGTAAGACAAGGTTTGGCGGTCGCAGCAGTCTTGCCCCGACCTGAATTGTAGCAGGGTTTGCCCCGGCGGCGTAGTAATTTCCACGAAGGTTGAGGAGGTGAGGTAATGGCGGAGGCAAACGACCAAGGCGAGGCAATAGAGAGCCGGTTGCTGCCCATCCTGCGGGAGGGGGTGGAGGTGGTGAAGATGGTCCTCTACCTGCGGCTCAAGGAGGAGCTGGCGGCTAAGTATCCGGACTTGGAGCGTGCTGCCCTGCCCAGGCTGGCCGGGGCGGTGCTGAACGAACTGTTCGGCACGGTCAATCCCGACCCGGCCTGTGCCGCCTTTCGCGAGCTGCACCTGGACCGCATCGAACAGACCCTGGCCGCCATGCCGCAAACCATGACCTCCCTGTGCATCCCGATAAGCGACGCCCTGCGCATTACGGTGCTCTGCGACCATCAGGAATGCGGGATGGACAGCACCGCGATCCT
>DYDL01000046.1:0-16392 GCA_020717925.1 Desulfocapsa sp. | reverse complement strand
GCCCGCGCTTTTCGTCTCTTCCATAGTCTTACCTCTTTTTGCTTTCAGCCTTCAGCCTTCAGCCTTGAGCTTATATATTTTACCTAGCAGTTGCCGCTCATCCTCGTGCGCCACCCGCTCAGCCGCCTCGGCCGGCGGCAGCCAGGCGACGGCCTGGACCTCGGCCGACGGGGTGAAGGGGGTCTCGTCCACCAAGGCCATGCGCCAGTAAAGCACCACCTTGGGCAACCGGCCGTGGTAGTAGTGGGTGACGCCACCAAAACCAAGGAGGCGCACCCGGCAGCCGGTCTCCTCCGCCACCTCGCGCAGCGCGGTCTCCAGCAGGGTCTCACCTGGATCCTGCTTGCCCTTGGGCAGACTCCACTGGTTGTTGTGCCCCTCCCGAAAGACCAGGGCCACCAGCGTGCCTGTGGCGCTCTCCTTTTCGATGATGCCGCCGGCGGCCAGGATGAGGGCGCCGGGGTCAGTATCCACGGTCATGTGCTGCTCCTTGTCAATTGCCCGGTTGCGACCGACCTCTCTGTCGATGATGCCACCAGCGCCCACGGCTTGGCAAGGGGAAAGCGCAGCAGCAAAATTTTCCCTTTTTCCCCGGGTTTGTATACAATAAAAAAAGGACGCAACCCGGAGGATGCCATGCCTTATTTAGCTAACACTGTCAGACGGATTTGGGAAGACCGCTTCAAGCGCTACTCCCTGCTGCTGCTCCTTGTGCTCGGGGTGGTGCTCATCATCCTGCCGGCCGGCGACCAGGTGGCGCGGACATCCGGTCAGGATCTGCTGCCGGTCGCCACCATGGTCGAACTGCCGCTGCTCGGCGTCATCGATGCCCGTGACTACTCCCTGCCCGCCCTGGCCGCGATCCTCGGCCTGGTAGATGGCCTCAACCCCTGCGCCATGTGGGTGCTGGTCTACCTCATCTCCCTTATCCTCGCCACCAAGGATCAACGCAAGGTCTGGCTACTGGTGGGCTCCTTTGTCCTGGCATCCGGGATTCTCTACTTCCTCTTCATGACCGCCTGGCTCAACGCCTTTTTGTTCATCGGCTACATGCGGCCCCTGACCCTGGCCATCGGCCTCTTTGCCCTTTGGGTGGGGCTGGGCAACCTGTATGAGTGGCTGAAAGCCCGGGGCGTCCCGGCCTGCGAGATCGTTGATCCGGCCAGCAAGCAGCAGACTCTGTCGCGCCTGCGACGGCTGGTTATGGCGCCGCTGTCCTGGGCCAGCCTGCTGGCCATGATCGGGCTCGCCTTTGTCGTCAACTCCATCGAATTCCTCTGCTCCGCCGCCATCCCGGCCGTGTTCACCCATATGCTGTCCCTGCGGCCGCTGTCCGCGCTGCACTATTACAGCCTGCTGCTGCTTTACGACTTCTTCTTCATGCTGGATGATATGGTGATCTTTGGCGCCGCCGCCTTCGCGGCCCGCTCGGCCATGGGCGAAAGGTACGCCCGTTTCAGCAAGCCGGTGGCCGGCCTGGTCATGCTCACCCTCGGCATCCTGATGGTCTTTTTTCCCGACGCCCTGCGCTAAAAATGGGCCGCCTCCATGCCGGCCCTGCCAAGTTCCTTGCCCGTGGTCATGGTTACGGGTAAGGTGGGGGCTGACCATCTTCGCTACTCCATGAAGCAAGGAGTTTTCCGCTGCCATGACCAACCCGCCTGCCCAGATTGCCTGCCCCAGTTGCGGCTGCCGCTTCAATGCCGAGGAGGCGCTGGAAAAGCAACTCCTGTCCAAACTTCAGGCCGAGTACGAGGCCAAGGGTGCCAAGCAGGCGCAACTGCTTGCTTCCCAGCGCGAAACCTTGGAGAGGGAGCGCCAGGCCCTGAGCCAGCAGAAGGCGAACCAGAGTGCTGAGATCAGAAAAACGCTGGAGCAGGAGCGGGCCAAGCTGCTGCAGGCCGCCGAGGGCAAGGCGCGCGAGGAGCTGGGCCAGCAACTGGCCGCGCTGCGGCAGGAGAATCAGGCCCGGCGGGACGAGAACCTGGCATTAAAGCAAAAAGAGATCGAGCTGCTGCGCCGGGAGAACGAGCTGAAGGAGAGGCAGGAGTGCCAGCAACTCGATCTGGAAAAGCAGTTGCTGGAGAAGCAGGCGGAGATCGAGGCGCGGGCCCGCAAGTCGGAACAGGAACGGGTGGAGATGCGCTTCAAGGAGTACGACAAGCAACTCCTGGATCAGAAGCGGCTCATTGAGGAAATGAAGCGCAAGGCCGAGCAGGGCTCCATGCAGATGCAGGGCGAGGTGCAGGAGATCGCCCTGGAGGAGTTGCTGGTTTCCCTCTTCCCCTTTGACGGTATAGCGGAGGTGGCCAAGGGAGTGCGCGGCGCCGACGTGGTGCAGACCGTGGTCAACCCCCTGCAGCAGCAGTGCGGCAAGATCATCTACGAGAGCAAACGGACCAAGGCCTTCAGCAACGACTGGCTGGGCAAGCTTAAGGCGGATCAACTGGACCAGGGCGCGGACCTTGCGGTTATCGTCAGCGAAACCATGCCGAACGACATGGACCGTTTTGGCCAGAAGGAGGGGGTGTGGATCGCCAGTTTCCAGGAGATCAAGGCTCTGGCCTTTGTGCTCAGAGAGATGCTCCTGCATACCCATGCGGTGCGAGTGACCCAGGAGAACCGGGGCGACAAGATGGAGATGCTCTACCACTACCTCACCAGCCCGGAATTCCGGCAGCGGGTGGAGGCGATCGTCGAGGGCTTCTCCGAGTTGCGCACTGAGCTTGAGCGCGAAAAACGGGCCATGCAGCGCATCTGGAAAACCCGTGAAAAGCAGATCGAAAAGGTGATCAACAACACCATCGATATGTTCGGCTCGGTGAAGGGCATCGCCGGCAGCGCCATCGGCGTTATCCCGGCCCTGGAACTGCCAGGTCAGGATGAAGACGAAGCAGAGGCCGACCCCGATCTCCCTGACCTTAAAATTTAGCCCGAGGTAGCACCATGAGCGGACAATCCACCCCCCAGAACATGGCCCTGTTCTGCGATTTCGAGAATGTCGCCCTCGGGGTGCGCGACGCCAAATACGCCGCCTTTGACATCAAGAAGGTGCTTGAGCGGTTGCTGTTGAAGGGCAACATCGTGGTCAAGAAGGCTTACTGTGATTGGGAGCGGTACAAGGACTTCAAGGCCCCCATGCACGAGGCGGCCTTTGAGCTGATCGAAATCCCGCATGTGCGTCAGTCGGGCAAGAACTCGGCCGACATCCGCATGGTGGTCGATGCCCTGGACCTCTGCTACACCAAGCAGCACGTCAATATCTTCGTCATCATCAGCGGTGATTCGGACTTCTCGCCCCTGGTGAGCAAGCTCCGCGAGAACAACAAGGTGGTGATCGGCGTGGGCGTCAAGGATTCCACCTCGGACCTGCTCATTGCCAACTGCGACGAGTTCATCTTTTACGACGACCTGGTGCGCACCGCCAGGAAGGCAACCAAGGCTAAACCCAAGGTCGCGCCCCAGAAAACCACCGCTGCCCGCAAAACCGCACCCCTGCCCGATGACGAGGAAAAGAAGCGGCAGCAGGCCCTGGACCTGGTGCTGGAGACGGTGGCAGACCTGTTCGAGGAGCGGGGCGAGGAGGATAAGGTCTGGGGTTCCATGGTGAAGCAGACCTTGAAACGACGCAAGCCCGGCTTTAACGAGACCTACCACGGCTTCCGCTCTTTCGGCCAACTGCTGGAGGAGGCCGAGGCGCGCAAAATGCTGGAGTTGGAGCGCGACGAGAAATCCGGGGGTTATATCATCAAGAACTTCACGCCCGAGGACTAGCAGGGCATGAGACGGCGGTTTGGGTCTTCAGCCGTTGCCGATCACGTCGGGCCTTCTTTCGGCCAGCCACCTGACAAGCTGGTTCAATTGAATTTCAAGCGGTCTCGACTGCATGCCGGGATTGAAATACAACCCCATCTGGCATTGCCGCGACGTTGGATGTAGCGTATCCTCGGCCGTCAGCCGCACAATCATGCCGACCAAGGAAGAGATCACCGTGGCCCCGGCATCAAGTCCATCCGAATCGAGCAGTTGCAGGTCAACCTCGCAGCTTCTGTACAAACTAAGCGCGGCATCGTTCTCCAACCGCACCCTGGCTCCGGTTCGACTCAGATCAAAAATTTTACCTGGCATTGATTTGCCGTCAATTCGGACCGTGGCCCTGTGCTCCGGCAGGGCATGCCGGGCCTCCTTCCGCTTGTTCAACGAACTCATTGAAATCCTGGCCTTTCTCTCGAGTTCCTCCGGCGCGAAAGGCTTGACGATATACTGCGTAACCCCCAACTGGATGGCGGTAATCAGGAAATCCCGGTCCGCGTTGGTGGTCATCATGATAAAGGGAATGTTTTTCAGGTTCGGATCCTGCCGCACCTCATAGAGGAGTTCCTCGCCATCCATCACCGGCATGTTCCAGTCGGAGATGATGAGGTCGATCCGGATGTCACGCAGGAGTTTCAAGGCCTCCTGGCCATTGCCGGCCTGATGAATATCCTCGCTGCCGAAGATTGCCTTCACCGTCTTGCAGACCAGGATGCGAATAGAGGGGCTATCGTCAACGATCAGAAATGAAATATCTTTCATGCGCCAGACCGTTATTGATAAAGCTGAGTTGAGCAGCTTGCCTGCTTTTATACCCTTTAGGGTGCAAACGAAACTTATGCCCTTGCGGTATAAAAATCAGGGCGGCAAAGACAACCGGGATTCAGATGCTCCGCAGGCATCTCTGACAAGTTAGCATACCGAGGCAAATGTATAAAACATTTTCTGACTTAACCAGTCGGTTAGCCGACATATCCACTCACTTTAGGCCGTTGGCAAAAGGTTTCAAGGCAAAATGTTTTTTGTGCGGGTCGATCTGCAGGTGGTAATAACGGTTCTGCGGCATGTAGATGTATGGCACCTCCTCCTTGGGACGGAAGACAAAGTCAGAGAGGATCATACGATTCACGGCCCGGTGGCCGACAATCATGATGTTGTCGTCGTAGTTGTTGAGATAAAAGACCTTCCTGAGACCGCGGTGGACTCGCGCCTCCATGCTGGCGTAGCCCTCGCCCCCGGGATAGACGTAGCCGTACTTGTTGCGGTTGCGGGCTGTGGCCACCTCGGGCATCCTGGCCCGGATCTCCTCATAGGTCATGCCGTCGCAGATACCGGCATGGATCTCGTTGAATTCCGGCAGGGCGATGATGGAACAGTGTTCCTGTCTGGCGGCGATGGGGGCGGCGGTCTGCAAGGTGCGCTTGTGCTTGCTCGTGAAGATGATGGGAATCGGCACGTTAGCGAAATAGTCGGCCAGGGCCTGCGCCTGGGCCCGGCCCTTGGCCGTAAGGTCAGAGTCACCGCCGATGCGATCTTCAAGGTTGAAGAAGGTCTCCCCGTGCCGCACCAGGTAGAGATTCTTGACGATGCGGGTGGTGATGATGTCGCGCAGCCGGTCGTAGTAGGGCACCAGGTCGGTGATGTGTTCCTGCAGGATACAGCCGGCAAAGGTGTCGACCAGGATACGGTTGCGCTCCTCGCCGAGCGGCTGGTAGATGCCCTCGTAATAGGCGATGCGTTTAGAAAAACTGTCCAGGGCCTCATCTGGGGTGAGGTGGCGGAACTCCTTCAGCGAGGCCTTGCGTTCCAGATTGGCCTCCATGGCCTCGTCATCGGCGTTCATGCATTCGATGAAAAAAACCGGCAGGCCGGGAAAGGTCGCCTCGATGAGCCGCCGCCGGGCCGGACGGACGTTACTGGCATCAAGGATGGCCACCTGCCCGCCCTCATCCAGAAAGGCGCGGGCCAGATCGAGGTTGATCCGGGCGCATTTTTCCCGCAGTTCCAGGCCCTGCTCGTTCCGGGGCGAAAAGAACTCGGGGCTGGAAGAGTTTTCCCTGGCAAGCTGCCGCCGCACCTCGCCGTTGTTGAAGATCCGCACCCGCACGTCATCCAGTTCCAGAGTGCGGGCAATCTTACGGGCCATGGTGGATTTACCGCGCGCCGGCAAGCCCACCATGGCGATGACTAGCTTGGTCTCCATTGCTCCACTCCTTGTTTGCAGCGGTCAGCTCGCGGCATTGCCGCGACCCAGCACCATTTCCATGCGGTTCAAGGCCTCCTCCAGGAGACCACGGGACACCCGAAATTGAGGCGCACAAAGCCCGGGCCGTTGAACTCGCACCCATCCGAGAGGCCGACGCCGGCCTGCGCAAACCATGCCGCCGGGTCTGGTTGGCCGAGCCCCCTGGCATCATGGTTGCCGGTCATTTGGCCGCCTCGGTCTGCCAGTAGGGGTGGATCAGATCCTCGAAGATGGCCAGGGCCGCCTCGGCCCCCTGGCCGGCGGCGGTGACGATCTGTTTGTAGCCGCCCTCGACGTCGCCGGCCGCATAGACCCCGGCTACCGTGGTCCGGTGCTTGGGGTCGCGCTTGAGATAGCCGTCAGGGGTGAGTTCGGCGCCGATCTTTTGGGCCAGCTCCACGGCCGGCGCATAGCCGATGGCGATAAAGACGCCGTCCACGGCCAGGGTCGTGGTTTTATCGGTGAGGGTATCTTTAAGCACCACCCCGGTCACCTTTTCAGCGCCACTGATCTCGGTGACCACGGTGTTGAAGAGGACCGGGATGCCAAGGGCCGCGGCGTTATTTACCAGGTACTCCTGGGCCCGGAAGGAGGCCTGCCGGTGGACCAGGGTGACCGTAACGCCGACGTTGCGCAGGTACAGGGCCTCGGTAAGGGCGGAGTTGCCGCCGCCCACCAGCACCACCTTTTTGCCCTTGAACAGGGGGCCGTCGCAGGTGGCGCAGTAGCTCACCCCGCGGCCGGCCAGGCGATCCTCGCCCGGCACCGCGAGTTTCTTGTGATTGGCGCCGGTGGCCAGCAGCACCGCCCTGGTTGTGAAGCGGCGGCGACTGGTGGTAACCACCAGCCCCGGGCCGGTCTGAATGTCCATGACTGGTTCACCCGGGAAGATCACCACATACTCCAAGGCGTGGGTGACCATGATGTCCACCAGGGTCTTGCCGCCCACCTGGGTGAGGCCGGGGTAGTTCTCCACTATCGGCGTGGTGGCCACCTGGCCGCCCAGCAGCCCGCCCTCCACCACCACGGCGCGCAGGCCGGCGCGGGCGGCGTAGATGGCTGCGGTGAGTCCGGCCGGCCCGCCGCCGACAATGACCAGGTCGGTATCGATCTCCTTGGCATCGCTCTCCGGGATGAAGACCGTCTGCTGTTCAAGCTTGGCCAGGGAGGCCATGAACAGTTCCTCGGACTGCGCACCCATGGCGATAAGCTTGTCGTTGGCAAAGGCCTGGGGCACGGAGTAAGCTTTGTACTTGTCGGCCAGTTCCTGGTGGACCTGGATGTCGATGATCTCCAGGGAGACCAGGTCCGGCCGGGCCAGCGCCGCCTTGACGGCGTTCACCGCCTGCTGCGGACAGTAGGGGCAGGTGGGGCTGATGAAAAGCCTGATCAAACGCGGACCGTCCAGGTGGTCCAGCACCTGCTGGGATGATGCACTCATGTCCGGGGCGCGGCTGCCGAGCATGAGCAGGAGTTCCACCAGGACGCGACCCTCCTCGCCCATGGGCACGCCGAACCAGCGAATCTGGTAGCGTTCCGGGTCAAAGAGCAGGGCCGGGGCACGGTCGATTTGCCATTTTTTGGCCAGCTCATGGTCCAGGTTGTATTCCCGCAGGGTGATCTTGGGGGCCAGGCCCGCAAGATAGCCGAACACCTGGCGGGCCGCGGTGGTGAAAAGCTCTTGGGCCGGACTGGTGAAGAGCAGGATGGGGACCGCATGCTGCATGCCGGCTAAGGCCGCCGTCAACCTGGCCTCGGCCTGATTGGGCGCTGTTGACCCTGGTTTGCTAGGCTTCTTGGTCATGACTGCCTCCAGACGCTGGCCTCGTTGCGGGAAGGGGGTGCAATATTCCTTGTATTTTGCAGTACTCGGGGAACAAGGTCAAGCCCTTGTTCCGTGATCTTGCCACGGCCAGGGGAAATGGCTAAATTGATCGGCATCGGCAACAGCCTGATTACCGCGACTATCAGACCACGACTGGGCGACGGGGGCATGCTTCATATGAGTGAAAGCCAGGACGAAGCGGAGTGCGGCCATTGGCAACGGCTTGGGGAGCGGCTGACCGGTTTGTTCCATGACATCTCGTGCCCATGTCCCTATGGCCTGCCGCAGCGGGCCGTGTATCGCCAGGGGCCCTTTGCCAGTCGCTTGCCAGACCCACTGGTGGGACAGTTGCTGGAGGCCGGCTTCCGCCGCAATGGCAACAGCCTCTACGGCATGGCCTGCCCAACCTGCCGTGCTTGCGTCCCCATTCGCCTGAGTCCAGCGGATTTCCACCCGAACCGCGGTCAGCGGCGGGTGTGGCGCAAGAACAGCGAGGTCACGGCCGATATCGGCCCGGTGCGGATCACGGCCGAAAAGCTTGCCCTCTGCGACGCTTTTCTGGCCGGCCGCTACCCGGGCAAGGAGACGCGAGCCCTGGACTATTACGGTGGCTATTTCGCCAATGTACTGTGCCACACGGTGGAGATCCGCTACCTGATAAAGGGACGGCTGTTCGGGGTGGCCATCGTGGATGTGAGTAACGCGTGGCTGAACGCGGTCTACTTTTATTTCGATCCGGCCGAGGCCAGTCGCAGCCCCGGCATCTATAACATCCTCTTTCTCATCGATTTCTGTAAGCGTCAGCAGATCCCGCTGCTTTACCTGGGCTACTGGATTTCGGCGGTTCCGGCCATGGCCTACAAGAGCGGCTTTAAGCCGCACGCCCTGCGGCTGGATGGACGCTGGTGCCAGGGACCGCGGATGCCAGGTAACCAATTTTCGTAGGTTGGGGTGAGCTTGCGAACCCCAACATCGTCAGCGTTCCCAGTAAACGCGGATCTTCTGTTCCCCGTCGGCATAGTGAAAATTATAGGAACCCTTGAAAGATTGGGCCAGAGCGTCGCCGATGCGCCGGGCCAGATGGACGCCGGTGGTGGTAAGCAGGGTGTGGTCTCCCTCCTCGCGAATGGCCATGATGCGTTCCATGGGGCGCGGCTCCTTTTCCTGGGTTTCAATGTTTTTGCTCAGGCTGATAATCTCAGCCCGGTGTTTGGCGAAAAAATCGCCCTTCATCTCTATATAACCGGCAGGATAGTCGTCGGCGCAACGCTGGCACGCCGGGCACACCACCTTGCTTTTCGCCGCGGTCGGCGTGTTCCAGGTCCAGCGGCCTCCTATAAACATGGCGCCGCAGGTGGAACAATGGGCAAAGTCTGGCAATTTGTCCTTGCACTTGTAAGCGTCATTCCGTTTTTCCTTAAGCAGTCTGGTATCTTTCCTTCCACGTGAACCGTTATCCATGACACATGCCTCCCTAACAGCTTTTTGCTTGCCATGCCACATCTTGGCCATTTGCTTTTTCTTTTATTGTGGGGCAAGGAACTAAGCAATGTCAAGCCAGCCCGGCACTGCTCAGGTTGCCTAGACTTTAGTCTGTAAGCTTACAGGCCTTATCTTCTCCAGCCAAACACCTGCAGGCTAACCCCCTGCGCGGTAACCTTATTTTTTACTTTGACAGACCGTAGGTCTTTTCAGGATGATGGAAGGAGGGTACCGACCGACCCGCCATCCCTTGGCGAAAAAAGGGCCAGACCATGGAGGCTGTCATGACCGATCCGCGCGACATGCTGATCCGCAAACGCAGGGAGATCTTTCTCCGCCGCCGTCGGCTTGAGGAAGATTGGCAAAATTTGGGGGAACGGGATATCGAACTGGAAGAAGAGGCCCAGAAGGCCAACCTCGCCAGCATTTATGACCAACTGGGCAGCCAGGAAAAGGCGGCGATTGAAGAGATCGACCTAGCCCTGGTCAAGTTGGCCTCGGGCCGGTACGGTCTCTGCGAAGGGTGCCAGCAGGGCATCGAGCCCCAACGCCTCGCGACCTTGCCTGCTACCCGTCTGTGCAGCCGTTGCGCCAGGAGGTTCGAGGAACAGCACCGCACTCTACCCGGGGCGCGGGTCTTGCTGGCCGAGGCGAGTTGGCCGGAGAAGCGCGATGATGAAAAGTTGGGTCGGCGGGTGGTCGAGATGACCAAGGAGGGTGAGGACTTGGCCCCGGAGATCGATGAATTTTCCGAGGACATCTTCGAGGTCCAGGAGGAAGACCTGCCCTACACCGTTCCCGACAGCAAACCGCGCGCATCCGCGTGAGCGCTGGCTTGCCAGGTGCGACATTCCTGCTTGGATCTTCCTGGCGTGCTTCTCACGTCCTGTTGCCCAAACCAGCCGGCCTCGTCAGGGGCGTTCCAGCTCATCACCGCCGGTCTCGTCCAGATCGTAACAGGCGCGGATGAAGCTGAGCTTGGACTGGGTATCCATGCCGCCGGTATCTTGCTTGAGAAAAAGCATGGGATGGTGCAGCATCTTGTTGGCAATCGACTGGGCCAGGACTTCGACCGCCTTTTTCTGCTGGTCCGACAGGGTGCCAAGATGCGCCATGGTCTTGGCCAGTTCCGCCTGGCAGAGGGCGGCGGATTTCTTTTTCAACGCGGCAATGGTCGGTACCACGGCCAGGCCGTTAAGCCACTCGCCGAACTTGGTCGCCTCGTGGGCCACGATCAGCTCGGCGGCGGCCGCGGCTTGGTCGCGATCGGCCTTGCCGGTTTCCACCACGCTCATCAGATCGTCGATGTCGTAAAGATAGACGTTGTCCAGATCGTTGATGGCCGGGTCCAGGTCGCGGGGCACGGCGATGTCGATGAGGAACAGGGGGCGATGCATGCGCTGGCGCATGACCGGCTTCAGCTCGTCGCGGGTGAGGATGAAGCCGGGGGCGCCGGTTGAGCTGATGAGGATGTCCACCCCCTCCATCTGGGCGTGCAGGTCGTCCAAGGGCACGGCCCGGCCATGAAAGCGGGTGGCCAGGGTCACGGCCCGCTCGTAGGTGCGGTTGGCCACCACCACCTCACCAATCCCCTGCCCCACCAGATGCTCGGCCGCCAGCTCGGCCATCTCGCCCGCGCCCACCAGCAACACCTTGCGGCCGGCGAGATCGCCCAAAATCTTCTTGGCCAGTTGCACGGCCGCATAGCTGATCGACACGGCGCTGCCGCCAATATTGGTCTCGGTGCGCACCCGCTTGGCCACGAAAAAGGCCTTAGTGAACAGCCGGTCCAAGAGGAAACCGGCCGCCTTGTGCTCCCCGGCCAGACGGAAGGCCTCCTTCAACTGGCCCAGGATCTGCGGTTCCCCTACCACCATGGAGTCCAGGCTGGCGGCCACCCGGAAGAGGTGGCGGACCGCCTCCCCGCCCTGGTGGAAGTAGGTATAGCGTCGCGCCTCCTCGTCGGACAGATCGGTGCCGGCGAACAGCAGCCGGCGGGCGGCATCGGCCGCCGCTTCACCGCACTTGCTGACGAAATAGACCTCGACCCGGTTGCAGGTGCTGAGCAGCAGACATTCATCGCAGCCTGGCAACGCCCGCAATGAGAGCAACGGTCGCGAGCAGTCGCTGGAAAAGGCCAGCTTCTCGCGGATCGCCACGGGCGCAATGGTATGGTTGAGCCCCAGGGCCAGGATGGTGTCAGCGGACATAGGAATGGACCCCCTCCAACAGGAAGGAGACACCCCAGAGGGTGAAAAGGGCGGCACCAAAGCCGACGATGGCCATGATGGCGGCCCGGCGGCGGCGCCAGCCCATGGTGAAGCGCTGGTGCAGCAAGGCGGCATACAGAAACCAGGTGATCAGCGACCAGGTTTCCTTCGGATCCCAGTGCCAATAAGATCCCCAGGCCTGCTTGGCCCACAGGGAGCCGGTAATAATCCCCAGGGTAAGGAGGGGAAAGCCGACGGCCAGACAGTGCTCGTTGAGGTTGTCCAAGGCCTCCAGCGAGGGCAACCGCTCATAGAACAGGCCGAAGCGTTTATGCTTGATCTCCCGTTCGAGCAGAAGATACATGACGCCGCCGCAGAAGGCCAGGGCGAGGAAACTGTTGGCCAGCAAGGCGATGGAGGCATGCACCGGCAGCCAGCCGCTCTGCAGGGCCGGCGGCAACTCACGCACCGTGGTGGAGGAAAGGGCCGCCACCACCATGAGCAGGGTGATGAGCGGACTGACAAAGGCCCCGAAGTTCTTCACCTTGTAGCGGTAGCGGAAGGAGAGAAAACCCCAGGTCATGGCCCAGGCCATGAAGGATACCGCCTCATGATTGCTGGTGAGCGGCGTGTGGCCGGCCTTAAGGTAGCAGAACACCAGATAGCCGGTATGCGCCAGTCCGGCCGCGGCCAGCAGCGAGCGGCCCAGGTTGCGGATCTTTTCCTGCTGGGTGGCGAAATAGGCAAGAGCGGCGATGGTGGCGGCCACGTAAATGGCCAGGGTGGAGATAAAGAGATATTTCATGCTGCACCACTTCCTCTTTCTTGCCAGGGATCCCGCGCCAGAAACCGCTCGATCTTGGCGTTTGCCGCCGCCGGACCTAGCACCGCGCGCAGGTGTGCGGTGATGCGCGGCCAGTTCCGCTCCCGTACCCAGGTCGGAAAATCGTCATGCAGCATCCGGCTGAACAGTTCCTGATTTTCCAGGTGCGGTCTGCCCATGGCCAACACCAGGGGCCGCAGGCGTCCGAGGAGCTCGGTGAGAAGGCCATACTCCGGGCCAAGCCCCGCCTCCAGTTCCCGCCGCAGCCGCTTGGCCATGGCAGGACTCTTGCCGCCGGTGGAAACGGCGATGCTCAAGTCACCGCGACGCACCGTGGCGGGCAGAATAAAGTTGCACCACTTCGGCACGTCCGCGACATTGAGCAGGATATGCCGCGCCTCGGCCTCGGCGTGCACCCGGGCCTGCACCTCTGCATCGTCGGTGGCGGCGATTACCAGGAAGGCATCGGCAAGGTCGCCGTCCTGGTAGCTTGCCGCCCGCCATTCCAGCTTGCCCTCCGTGTGAAGCCGGGCAAGTTCCGGGGTCAGCTCCGGGCTGATTACCCGCACCCGGCCTCCGTGTTCAAGCAGGCTGGCGACCTTGCGCGCCGCCACCCGGCCACCGCCCACCACCAGGCAACAGCGGCCCTTTATATCCAGACAGATGGGGAAATACATCTTTTGTCTTCCTCTTGCGCCGCGCGCGCCGCGGTAAGCTTATTCAATCCTGCCGCTGAAAGCAAGCGGCCATTGACAGGGCCGATTCTTCACGTTAATCCTGCAAAATACCATTAGCCAGGAGAAGCACCATGCCCGCCACCGGCACCGTCAATCTAGCCACCGCCCGCACCATGGAATTCGTTGATATCACCGCCGCCATTCAGCAGGCGGTGCGCGACACCGGCGTGGCCGACGGCCTGTGCGTGGTCTACAACCCGCACACCACCGCCGGGCTTACCATCAACGAGGGCGCCGATCCGGCCGTGCAGGCCGACATCCTCGCCGCCCTGCAAGTCATCGTCCCCATGCGCCACCCCTTCACCCACCAGGAAGGCAACTCGCCGGCCCATATCATGGCCTCGCTTATGGGCTCCTCGGTGAGCGTGCTGGTGGCGGCAGGCCGCCTACAACTGGGCACTTGGCAGAAGATCTTTTTCTGCGAATTCGATGGTTCCCGTTCCCGCCAGGTGCGCTGGCAGTTGATGGTCGGCTAGCGCGCCACCCCTTTTTGCAGCAGTTCCCGCTCCCGGTGCCGGACATAGTGGTGCAATTCCTCGGTCTCGGCGGCGGTGGAAAGAAATTTGATGCCGAACAGAACCTGGTGCAACTCGCGGTCCGTATAGGTCCGCGCCACCTGCGCCTTGCCCACCGCAAGGCTTCGATATTCCCGGGCCTGGGCTTGCTCGCCGCCCTCTCCCCCCACGGGCAGGGTCAGACGAATGTCGGTGATCGGATCGCCACAGAAAAGCAAAGGATCCTTCATGCGGATCAGCATGCCGCCGACGCTGATATTCTCGACGCCCATGGCATGCACTCTCTGCTCCTTAACCAGAAATGTTGCCCGACTGCCACGGGGGACGTCGATCCGGTAATCGGCCCGGCGTTGCAGTTGAAAAAGTTCCTGCGGCCGTTCGGTATACACGGCCGTATGGCTGACCGAGAGCACCCGGACCTTGAAGTGGTTCCACAGCTTGGCCTCGTCCCGGAAAGAGACCCGGACTTCCTGAAGCTCGGCTGGCCAGTTGTGGGGCCGGTCGATCATCAACTGCTCGCCGTAATCGAGGAGAACAGTACTCCCGGACTGATAGCCTTTATGGTAGAGTGTGAGAAAGGTGCGATTTTTCTTCAGCCGTTCGAGAACCTGGAGGATAAACGTCCGGCTCTGGGTCGTTTCATAACCCGAGTCGTCGGCCCCCCAGCCGCGCTGTCCCGGATCGTCAGCGTTTTCGTTCATAGCGGTCATGGCTGCCTCAACCTAACTTGCGGAATTTTATGAGTATAGAACAAGTGGCGCCATTTGCCAACGACAATGCGGGCCAGATCTGCTTCGGCCTGGATCGGCCCACCGATGAACAGTCGCTGGTCCTTTTCCTGCACCGCTTTGCCCGCCCCGAACTGCTGGCCGCCCTGGCGCCGCGGCTGGCGGACGAGGATATCGCCCGGGTGGTGGATCTAATGTCCGGTCTGCTCCGCGCCCATTTAAACGACAGCGAGTACCACCGGCTCTTTCTGCAAGATTAATCGTCCTGCCGGGCTCCTGTTGACACAAAAGGAAATTTGCCGTGTCCTTCCCCGTTATCCGCGACCTGCGCGCCTTCCTCGATCTGCTTAAGCGCGAGGGTGAGCTGCATGTGACCGATGTCGCCGTTTCTCCCCATCTCGAGATCGCCGAGATCCACCGCCGGGTGATCGAGCGGGGCGGCCCGGCCCTGCTGTTCACCAACGTTACCGCTAGCCGCTTTCCCGTGGTCACCAACCTCTTCGGGACTGCCCGCCGGCTGGAACTGGCCTTCGGCTCGCGGCCGCAGCAGTTCGTCCGCGACCTGGTGCACGCCGCCGAAACCCTGCTGCCGCCCTCTCTGGATAAACTCTGGGGGTTGCGAGGCCTACTTGGCCAAGGGCTACGGGTGGGCACCAGACGAGCCCGGCCAGCCCCCATCCTGGAGGAATGCATGACCCCGCCGCGCCTAGGCGAACTGCCCCTGCTCACCTCCTGGAGCACGGACGGTGGCCCCTTTGTCACCCTGCCCCTGGTCTACACCGAGCACCCGGACGGCCGCGGCCACAACCTGGGCATGTACCGCATCCAGCGCTTTGACGACGCCACCACCGGCATCCACTGGCAGATCCACAAGGGTGGCGGCTTCCATTATCACGCGGCTGAGCAACGCAATGTGCCGCTGCCCATGACCCTTTACATCGGCGGGCCGCCTGCCCTGATGCTGGCCGCCATCGCGCCCCTGCCCGAGAACATCCCGGAACTCATGCTCGCCTCCCTGCTCCTGGGCGAAAAGCTGCCCATGGTCAAGGATCCGGCCGGCGGCCACCCCCTGGTGGCCATGGCGGAGTTCGCGGCCAAGGGCTTTGTCCCGCCCCATGAGCGCCGGCCCGAAGGGCCATTCGGCGACCACTACGGCTACAACTCCCTGACCCACGACTACCCGGTCTTTCACATCGAGCGCCTCTATCACCGCAAGGACGCCATCTACCCGGCCACCGTGGTGGGCCAGCCGCGGCAAGAGGATTTCTACATCGGCGACTTCCTGCAGGATCTGCTTTCCCCGCTCTTTCCCCTGGTCATGGGCGGGGTGCGGCAGCTCAAGACCTTTGGCGAAACCGGTTTCCACTGCCTGGCCGCGGCCCGGGTCACCGACCGCTATCCGCGCGAGGCCTTTGCCGCTGGCCTGCGCATCCTGGGCGAGGGGCAACTGTCGCTCACCAAGTTTTTGCTGCTTACCGATGGAGACGTCGATGTGGCCGACTTCCCCAGCCTGTGGACCCATATCCTGGAACGGGTGGACTGGAAGAGCGATCTCTTTGTCTTTGCCAACGTCTCCCAGGACACCCTGGACTACACCGGCCCCTCGGTGAACCAGGGCTCCAAGGCCATGCTCATGGGACTGGGCAAGGAGCCGCGCCGGACCCTGCCAGCCGTATTTACCGGTGACCTGCCGCCCGACTGCGTTCAGCCGCGGGTCATGCTGCCCGGCACCCTGGTAGTGCAGGGCACACCCTTTAGCGCGGACCGTGAGCAAGCCGCCACCCTGGCCGCCTGGCCCAGCCTGGAGGCGTGGCCCGTGGTCATCCTGGTGGACGACGCCACGGCCACGGTCGCCAGCCTGCAGAAGTTCCTGTGGACGGTCTTCACCCGCTTCGAGCCGGCCGCCGATATCCACGCCCGGCGGGCCACGGTGCAGCGTTTCCATGTGAGCCTGGAAGGGCCGGTGGTCTTTGACTGCCGCATGAAGCCCTGGTACCCGGAGGTACTGGAGGTG
>DYDL01000253.1 GCA_020717925.1 Desulfocapsa sp. | reverse complement strand
CCGAAAACCAGCGTCGCACCGTGAGGCGGCCAAAATCAAAATTCCTATCCGTCCAACGCTCGGTCTTCGGGTCGAACACCGCATAGACCGTCTGGTGCGCGCGTTTCACGTCGTCGAGTTGCCTGCCTTTCGGGCTGTAGCGGACCTGGCAGCCAATGGCGAGCAGCTTGCCCGTCGGCGCGTGCCAGCCGGGCGTGACATCGGCGACGCTGACGGTGACGCCGTCCGGCTGCGGACGCCAATCCAGCTCCGGCGGCAGCACCGGTCCCGTCCACGCCGCCGTCGGCGACGGGCGCGTCATCACATGGAGGCCGGAGTAGTAGTCCGAAATCTTCAGATGCTTCTGGATCGTCATCACCACCGCCGGCCCGCCCTCGCCCCGCCCCGGAATCGCCGCCGCGCGCGGATGAAACCAGAGGAACTTCCCGTCGTCATGCTTCATCACCGTTTCCAGCTTCACGGCGAATTCCACAGAGGCCGGCTCGGCGGCGTGAAGCGCGGGCAGCAGAGCGCAGAAACAAAGCAGCAGCCGTTTCATTGCCGCCATCGTAGGCCAGACACTTCTGTCTGGCCAGTGGTTGTTTCATGGTGTTTGGCGGGCAAGAAGATTTTGGGGCAAGAACATTCCGGAATCTTCTTGCCCTGAAATTTTCTTGCCGAATCACTTCACCGTCCGCCGCCGATCGCCACAAGAAAATCCGTGCCCGCCTTTCCCGTCGCCACACCAGCGCCGTGAACCACCCGGGCTCACCGCCAACGCTCAGCGTCAGCGGCGGCGCGAAGCGCCGGCCGCTGCATGCTGTTGTTAGGCCGGTTCATCTCACGAATACCTGAATCGCAATGCCGATGGCGGTTGACACCACCACGCCCGCTCCGAACAACAGGTAGTCCCGCATTGCGCTCCGCCGCTCGCCCGGAGCAACTAGTTTGGCGAAGTGCTCGGCGACTGCTAATGGAGTCTTCTCCAACGCTTGGATCCGCTCCTTCAGTTCCTTCTCTCGGCCTTCCATCGTTGCCAGGTCCGTTTCGAGCTGTTGAACTGCCTTCGCGCGGTCCCGCGCGACGCGGGCAAGTTCCACCAGCACGGCGTCAACCTCGCGCGAAGCCTTCGAGAGGTTATTGGTGAGTTCGGCCAATCGTTCTGAATAGGGCTTCTCCGGCTCCTTGCGCTTGAGAAGAATCCGAAGCAGTTCGCGGAAGAACTGGCTCGATGCCACGCCACCTGCAAGGAGGCTAGCAACTGCCCCGATGACTGACGCTAAGATTTCTAGACCCATGCGGTTCCTTTCATTGTTGGCGGCTTAAGGGTAGAACTGAGCGACGCGGGCGGCCTAGCGCGTCTGAATTGGGAACTGACGTGGCCCACCCGCGTTCGCTCCAGTGATTTTGTTAGCCCATCTCAAGTTCAGGGTTTCCGTCCCGCTCCAGTTCCTTCACATAGCACTCCAAGTTGTCGGCAATCTTTGTGAAGACCATCGGCAGGAGCGGGACAACGTCTGAAAACCTTGGCGACGGTCCATTTGGGCCGCCGTGGTAATTGCGAAGGTGGCTGAGGATTGCATTCCGCTCCTCCTCCGCGATTTGGCCCAATGGATCTCGGACCTGATGATCGTGGAGGTTGGAAAGGTGAATGAAGGCGCAGCCGAAGGCATACACCGAGTGCGTCCAGCCGTGGAGAGCGTCGGTCAACTCTACCATCTCGCGGTCGGTGACGGGCTGACGGGAGTTCCGCCTAAGCCAACGCTTCCCAGCCACTGAGTCCTCAATCAACCGGTTCCGATACTGGCGATCAGCCTGTGACAGCAGGAAGACGACACGAACGAGAGAATCAAGCTCTTGCCGGAGAATCGAAACCATCTGTCCTGGCATGGCTCGCACTGCTGCCATAGCCTGCCTGTTCTCGGACGATCGAGCCCGCACCTGACGGCAGAATGTCTGGAGGTCGCTCATGTTCTCTGTCGGGCTAACAGTATTATTTATCGAAACCGGCCGGCAAAATACAAAGCGGCTGGCTTGGACGGTAGCGGTTGACGGCACGCGGGTTGGCCGTGCCGAGGGATCGCATATCGGGCGGCGAAAGAACAAAGTGAGTTTGTCTCTTGCCAGGACGATATGACGACTCTTTCTTCTCCATGCCGCGCAGTGTAGGCGCATGGAGGGGGCGGGTCACGGAGATTTTGCCGCGCGCAGAGCCATGAGCGCATGGAGTTCATGCAGCCCGTTCATTTCGCGTCGCCCGGTTTCAACCACCGCTCGAACCACGCGAGCATTTCGGCGCGCATCTCGGGCGTATAGACGTGGCCGGTGTCGCGATAGACGATGCTCTTGAACCGGTCGGGCGTGCCGCCGGCGCGATAGACGCGGCTGACTGACATCGCCGCAGAGGTATCTCGGCACGAGACCGCCGACGAGCACCAAGTCTTCCCGCCATGATCCGAGTCCGGCCCAGACGGTGAGAAACGCGCTTTCGGTGAGAGCGACTCCCCGCGGGTCGTATTGACTGTGGGTGTCGTATTTCAAGGCCGGCAGAAACCTTCCCAGTTTCGCAACGCGGCCGCTTGGTCGGGACCGCGCAGGCCGGTTTTCAGCAGATCGAGATAAATCTGGGCGTCGCTGACAAGCGGAAGGTCTTTGACGGTTCGTGTTTCGAGAAAAACGCCCTCGTCATCGGGGACGTGCAACCAGACTTTGCCGGCGTCGCTGACCGGGCGGAATCCGGCGGCTTCCAGCGCGTCGTCGGGCGGCAGGTTAGCCACGTAAGCCGAGACGACCACCGGCTCGGTGTAGGGATGACGCAGCCAGCCGGCAATCCATTGCGTGAAGGCGATGGACAGGGAATGCCCGGTCGCCAGCGTCTTGAGTTTGCCAGCCAGTTCCAATGGGTTGTCACCAAAAGCCGAAAACCGCGCCGTCGTGACGCGGCGGGCCAGGTCGTCAGACGCCGCCCACGCGTCCAGCAACGCCAGCGGCTCGCGCAGACGAAACTCCCGGCTGCCGGTCTTCTCCAAGAAACCTTGGTGAGTCAGGTGCTTGACGATGCGCGAGACCAAGCCGGCGCTGGCCTTGGCGCGGTTGACTAGTTCGCTCTGGACCCACGCGCGCTCCCGATCGGTCAACAGCGTCCGGGCGATGCGCGCACTCTTGCCGACGAAGACATTTCGAGGCTCCAGTTCAAAACGGAAGTCGCGGTCCGGGTGCGCCCGGCGATCAATGAGCAGTCCTCCCGCGCGAAGATACGCGCACCCATTGAGATCAACAGCGCACAACTGGTGATGCCGGCAAAACTCCAGGATGCGCGGCGACAGCCGCGGCGTCACCAACAGCGCCAGATCGCCGCCGCCGGTGGACGATTCCACGAGCGCCTGAAGCTCGGCGCGGCTTGGGCTGAGCGAATAAACCGGCTTGAAACGGATCGAGCGGTCGTCGAGGCGGAGCTAGCGTCTCGTAGCCGCGGACGTGAGGAGGCAGCGGT
>DYDL01000045.1:14442-18415 GCA_020717925.1 Desulfocapsa sp. | reverse complement strand
CCACGGTCACGGCGTGCAACAACTCCGACAAGCGCATGAGGGCGTCCTCCCGGTTGCGCTCCTGGCTGCGGAAGCGCTGAGCCCGGATAACGATAGCCCCGTCCCGGCTTATTCGCCGGTCACCGGCGGCCATAAGGCGCGTCTTGTAAAATTCCGGCAGCGCGGTGGAGGAGATAAAATCGAAACGGAGCTGTACCGCGGTGGCGGAGCGGTTGACGTGCTGGCCACCCGGCCCCTGGGCCGTGACGTACTGAAACTCCAACTCCTGGTCCGGGATGATGATGGTGCTGGAAATCCACAGCATGGCACACCTTCTGGCCGCTAGCGGCTAGCGGCGCTATTTATAGAGGCAGAGGTAGGCGGTATCCACCGTCACCCGTACCCCGAACTTCACATCCTTGGCCACGGTGAAAGACTCCCCCGGCCCAAAGCTCTGCCAGCTCGTCTTGCCGGGCAGTTGCGCCTCCAGCGCACCCGAGACCACGGTCATGATCTCGACGCTGGCGGTGCCGAACTCGTAGGTTCCCGGGGCCATGACGCCCACGGTTGCCGGCCCTTCCAGGCTCGCAAAGGCAATGGATTTCACCTTGCCGTCAAAATAGTCGTTGGTTTTGAACATTGCTTGTTAGCTCCTTATAGTCGTAAAAAATCACCGCGCTAACCTTGTGCCGCGGCAACGGTCCGGGCGATCGTCAGCCGGCTTGCCGCCGATACCAAGAGAGGGCCGCCAGATAGACCACCCCGGCGCCCAGCAGGTCGGCCAGGAAATCCTGCCAGTCGGCGGCTCTGGTCCGCGTCAACGTCGCCTGCAACACCTCGATGAGTCCACCCAAAAGAACCGCGAACATCCCCCCCAGCAACCAACCGGTCAGGGAGCGCGCAACAAGGGGGGTAAAGGCCCAGCCCGCCAGCAGGGCCACCACGGAAAAGGCCCCGGCATGCTGCAGCTTATCCCAGCCCAATAAACTGGGCATCCTTGGCGGGGACGGCACGAGCGCCAGCCACAGGACAAGGATCACCCAGGCGCAAAGCAGGAGAAGCCGCGGGAAATGCGCGCGGATTTTTGCAAAAATGGCAGACGCCAAAGGATACCCCCTCATCGATAAACGCAAGATGAGAAACTACAGGATACGAAACGCCACGTCAACCAAACTGCGCACGCTGTTTAGAGTGAAGCTGTTCAGGCTGATTTCTTGCCTCCCCGGCCCTGCTATGCTATGGTCAGGCAGGCGACCACCAGCCGCCCAAACTAAGGAGCGATCCGTGACCTATCCCGTGCCCATGGCCCGCAGGAACCTGTTCCACGAACGGGTGCGGCTTGCCATTACCCTGGTTGGCATCGCCTTCTCGGTGGTGCTCATCCTGGTGCAGATGGGGGTCTACCTCGGCATGATGAACAATACCTCGTCGATCATCGATCACACCGAGGCCGACCTCTGGGTCACGGCCCGCAACAACTCCAACTTTGATTTTTCCCTGCCCTTTCCAGAGCACAGGGAGAACACGGCCAAGGGGGTGGAGGACGTCCTGTGGGTCAAAAAGTTCATCTTGGTCTGGTCGCTCATGAAGCTCGACGGCGGCGGCAGCGAGAATGTCGAAATCGTCGGCTTTGACCCGGAGACCGGCATCGGTGGCCCGTGGGAGATGGTGGCAGGCGATCCTCGCGACGTCAAGTACCCCAAGGGGGTGATCGTCGACGAGTCGAGCTTCGCCAAGCTCGGGGTCGCCAAGGTGGGCGACGACCGGGAGATCTACGGCTCGCGGGTACGGGTAGTGGGCATCTGCCGGGGCGCCAAGCGTATCACCACCGCGCCCATCCTCTTCACCTCCTACAAGACCGCCCAGGAGCTGAACCCCTGGATGGCGGGCAAGACCGTCTTTCTGCTGGTGAAAACCGCCCCCGGCGCCGACGTGGCCGAGGTCCAGCAGCGGCTCCGCGCGGTGATGAACCTGGAAGACGTTTACACCCAGGCCGACTTTGCCTGGGCCACCAAAAAGTACTGGACGCTCAGCACCGGCATCGGCCTGGGCTTCGGCTTCACCATCCTCATGGCCATTTTCGTGGGCGCGGTGATCGTTAGCCAGACCATCTACAGCGCCACCATCGAGCATCTGCGCGAATTTGGCACACTGAAGGCCCTGGGCGCGGAAAACCGCACCGTGTACGGCATCATCCTGCAACAGGCGCTGTTAAGCGGCCTCATGGGCTACGCCATCGGCCTGGCCATCAACCTGGTGATAAGCGACCTATACCGCCGCACCGGCCAGCTCGTGGTCCAGCCCTGGCAACTGTTCGCGGCTGATCTGGTCGTCACCCTGGCCACCTGCGTCGCCGCTTCGCTGATCTCGGTACGCCGCGCCATGCAGGTGGATCCCATGGAGGTCTTTCGGGCATGAACACAATCAGGCTGGCCGTGGATGGGGTCAACAAGATCTACGCGGGCCAAGCTACCCGGGTAGTGGCGGTGGAGGATGCCTCGGCCGCCTTTGCCGAAGGCTCGGTGACCGCCATCATGGGCCCCTCGGGCAGCGGCAAAACCACCCTGCTCTCCATCCTGGGGCTGATCCTGAAACCCAGCAACGGCCGGGTGACCCTCATGGGCCGCGACGTCACCGACCTGGACGAGGCCCGGTTGCCGGAACTCAGGCGCCAGCACATCGGCTTCATCTTTCAGTCGTTCAACCTCTTCTCCGCCCTTTCCGCCTTGGAGAACGTCCTGGTCGCCTTGCAGCTCAAAAAGGTGGCGCGACCAGAAGCCGAGGCCGCGGCCCGGTCAGCGTTGAGCCGGGTGGGGCTGGAGCAGCGGATGCGCTTCTACCCTCGCGACCTGTCTGGCGGCGAAAAGCAGCGGGTCTCCATTGCCCGGGCCTTGGCCACCAATGCCCCCATCATCCTGGCCGACGAGCCCACCGCCAACCTCGATTCCCACACCGGGCTGGCCATCATCGACCTGCTGGCCGAACTGGCTCGGGAACAGGGCAGAACCGTGGTGGTGGTGACCCACGACACCCGCATGCAGGAGCATGTGGACCACACCCTGCGCATGGAGGACGGCCGCGTCTATGAGAACTGAACGCCTGATTTGTAAGGCCCTGCTTGGCGTGCTCCTCCTGGCGGCATGTTCCGCCCCGCCCCAGCCCGACCAGAAGAGGACCGACCCGGCCGCACGTCCCAAGGTGGCCTCGGTGTACGCCTACGGCATCATTGAGGCGCGCCACCACTCCACCCTGAGCGCCAAGTTTCCCGGCAAGCTCGAAGAGATCCTGGCCAAGGAAGGTGATGTTGTGCAACGCGGCCAGTTGCTCGCCCGCTTCGAGTCCAGCGAACTGGAGGCGCAGCTTGCCGCGGCCCTGGCCGACGTGCGGGTGTCCGAAGCGACCCTGGCCGAGGCCCGGGCCGGCTTCAGAAAACAGGAGATCATTGAGGCCGAGGAGCAGTACAAGGCCGCCGTCGCCCTGCTCGGCAAAACCGAACTGGACTGGCAGCGCCACGACAAACTGCATAGCGACGGGGTGCTGGCCGCCAGCGACTGGGACCAGACCAGGATGGCGCACGCCCAGGCCGCGGCGGCCCGCAACGGAGCCCAGGCCCGGCTGACCCTGGTGCAAGAAGGTACCCGGCCCGAAACCCTGACCATGCTTAATCGCCGCCTGGAACTGGCGCGAGCCCGGGTTGGCCAGGCCGAGGCAGCCCTGGCCAATGCCCAACTTACCGCGCCATATAACGGCACCATCACCCGCAAACACCGCGAGGCGGGCGAGGCCATGGACATCGGCCTGCCGGTGCTGGACATAAGCACCCTGGACGATCGCTACGTGCGCACCGAAATCGACGAGACCGACCTGGGTAAAATCCGCCTGGGCCAGGCCGCGACGATCACCGCCACCGGCTTCCCGGAGCTGAGCTTCACCGGTCAGGTGAAGGCGATCCGCCAGCAGATGGGCCGCAAGCAGCTCATCCCCACCGACCCGG
>DYDL01000045.1:0-13488 GCA_020717925.1 Desulfocapsa sp. | reverse complement strand
AGCATCTGTTTCGTCAACTGATAGCCCAGTTCCCGGTAAGCCTCAAACTGGGACTCGTCAAAGAACTGGTCCGTGGTGGGCTGATCCGGAAAGGTGGGGTGGCCGCTCTTGTAGCCGTAGATATCGGTGGGCAGATCATTGATCAAGGTGGGTTTCAGATAGAGCAGGATGCCGTCTTCCGTCTTGTCAAGCCGGTCATAGCGGATATCGGCAATGGCAAATCCCCGTTTCGCCAGCTTGTATTTCTTCTTCCAGTGCCCCGGGCCGCCGGAACCGGGCAAAATCCCCGCCAGGTCGCAATCCTGGACGATTCGGAAACGGATTTGCACGCCAAAATCGACCCGCACCCGTTCCACCGCGTTGGCCAGATCATCGAAGATATAGCCGGGATCGGCACCGCCATCGGATAGCACGATCAGCTTCACCCGGCGCCGGATCAGTTCGTAGAGGCCGAGATTCTCGAAATGGCCGCCGTCGGTCAGCTCGACAAAGGTGCTGTTTTCATGGGAACCGCAACCAAAGACGCCCTGGAATAAACCGGGAACCAAATAGTTAGGCCAAATGGGGATTTTTTTCTTCTTGCCCGGTCGCAGGGTCCAGTAACCGAGGCGCAGGTTCAACAGGGACATCAGGGTAGAGACCAGTTTATTACGGGTCACCCCCTTGCCCGCCACCCCGGAGTTGGGGTTGGCGGCCGCGCCGGAGATGGTCATGGCCGTGGCCAGGGTCATGCCGCTCCGGCTGCTCATGCCGGTGTTGGCGAAATCCGCGGTGGGGCAGTAGCCGGTGGCGTAGCTGCCGCAGAATAATGGCGACAGCAGAAAAGCGTCGCCGCCCCGGCCCCGAAAGCGGGAATCGGCCGAGTCCACCAGCACCACGTTGGCATTGATCAACTGGTAGGGCCACAAACCGTTCTTACTGACATCACTTACCTCTGAGAGCAGGGTGACGTTGGCCTGGGTGGCCGGACCCCATTGGTTGGCCTCCACGCAGTCCGCATCTGGCAGAAAGGCCTCCATGAGGCGGTCCCGGTACATCCGGTGCAGGCCGGCATAGTTCAGGTTTACCATGAGCCCAAAAAAAAGGATGGCCGCGCTGAACCAGACTAGCCCCACTCCAACCGGCAGTTTTGGGGCCACCATGTAAGCGGCCAGCAGCATACCGTAAACCAGAAAAAAGGCGCCGGCCGCTGCCTGGGCCACCTGGGCAGCGGCGGCCTCCTCCTCCTTGCCTTCGGAAAATTGCCTGCGGGACTGAAAAAAACCGAGCAGTGCGCCGACAGCCGTGCACAGGCCGACGGCCGTCACCTGATGCCAGAAATAGGGCAGTCGGGCAAACAGAGCCATGGTATAGGGCAGGGAGCCGAGGAGAACCAGAAGCAGGACAAGCTTGCTGCACAGCCCGAAAATTTCCTGCACACCGATAAAAAAACGGTACTTGGCCTGCGCGCCGGTCTTGTAGGCGCACAGCACCGAGAAAACCAGGCTCAAGCCCCCGAGGGAAATGGCAAGGCGAATGGCCAGCAGCAGTAAATAATTGAGGGTTAGCGGCGCGGGCAGCGGAATCCACAAAATATCCTGGCGCACTGTTTCCATAAAGGCGCCGGCCAGGCACACCAGTTTCAGGGCCAGGATGGCCATGGCAAAATAAACCGCCAGTGAAACGAACATCGACCGCAGCACCACGGCCACCAAGGAAACCAGGTCCAGCATGGGTTTTGGGGTAAGATAGTTGCCATGCTGCCGAACAAAATTCAGGAACTGGTTATAGCTGCTCTTTTCGGTTCGTGCCCCGACACCCTTCATCCCCAGCGCCTCGCCGGCCCCAACCGGTGAGGCGCTGGCCCCAAGCTGATGCACGAACCAGGTCAGCGCCGTGCCGATGTAGCCGCCCCCGGAAACCGTGGAGAGATAATCAAATCTCTGAAGCAGCCCGTGTGATTCCCGGTTGTAGCCTGCATAAATCGCCTGCATGACCCCAAGTCCGAAAGAAGCGGAGCGGATGCCGCCGCCGGAGAGGGCAAGGCCAGTGAGCGGCTCGCCTGCGTCCTGCTCGCGGATATGGTGCCGCTCGGCCGCGATAATCTCTTTGATTTGGTCATCAATAGCCGCTTGCTTACCCGAACGTGCCTGCGCGCTTTGCTGGTTCATTGCCATTCTCCCGAAAAAAGGTTGCCACCATCAACCTCTAATCCCGCGCGGAAAAATGCGTCAAGTAAAAAGAGTTAGGGGGAAACCCGCGCCTCTGCCCCGACCAGTTCCATTCCACCCTCCTACCGGGAAAAAAAGATTGACAATTACCACCCCCTCAAATATAAAAGGTGATTCACTCCCACACCGTAGGGTGGGGGGAACAAGGCTATTCAAAGGAGCGTAATTCCAACATGGCGATTGAAATCGAAGTACGTGGCGACATTGAGCAGGCCATGCGTCTGCTGAAGAAGAAACTGCAACTTGACGGCATCAAGAAGGAACTGAAACGGCGCGAGTGCTATGAAAAGCCCTCCATCAAGCGCCGCCGTAAGCAGGAAGAGGCGAAGCGCAAGCTGCGCAAGCTCGCCATGCGTCAGACCACGGAATAAGTCCATTCGCCCATGAAAACCCGGCGAAGAATGGCGGCCCGCCGTTCCCGATCGCCACGTTCCAAGAACGCCACCCGGCCAGTCAAGGCCTCGCGCCCCCTGGAACTGCTCCAGGATGAATTTCTGCACTACCTGGCCGCCGAGCGTCGGCTGGCGGCCAACACCGTCATCTCTTACCAGGCCGATCTCGCCGATTTTCTCACCTTCCTGGGCCAGCGCGGCGTGCAGCAGGCCGAGGCCATGCACGCCGATCATATCCGCGCCTACCTGGCCCTTGGCCGTGACCGCCTGCTTTCCAGCCGTACCCTGGGCCGCCGTATCTGTGCCCTGCGCGCCTTCTGTCGCTTTCTGCTGGCCGAGAGTCATATCCAGGCCGACCCCACCGCCCTGGTAGATCATCCCAAACCAGGCCGCAAACTCCCCCATATCCTCAGCGAGGCCGAGGTCAACCAGTTGCTGGCCGCAAGCCCCGGTCCGCTGCCATTGGCGCTGCGCAACACCGCCATGCTCCACCTGCTGTACGCTACCGGCATGCGGGTCTCGGAACTGGTGAAACTGCCGGCCGCGGCAATCAACCTGGTGGCGGGCTATATCCGGGTGCTCGGCAAGGGCTCTAAGGAACGCCTCGTGCCCTTTGGCGAAGAAACGCGGGCCCGGCTGACCGCTTATCTCCACCAGGGCCGGCCGCTGCTGCTGAAGCGACGGACCAGCGACTTTTTCTTCGTCACCAACCGGGGCACGGCCATGACCCGGCTGCGCTTCTGGCAGATCATCCGGCACGGGGCTCTCATGGCCGGCATCACCAAGAAAATCAGCCCTCACCTGCTGCGCCACTCCTTTGCCACCCATCTCCTCCAGCATGGCGCCGACCTCCGCTCGGTGCAGATCATGCTCGGTCACGCCGACATCGCCACCACCCAGATTTACACCCACGTGGATCGTGACCGCTTAAAAGCGGTGCACGGGCGTTTTCATCCCAGGGGATGAAAACGCAGCTCAAGGCTGGAGGCTCAAAGGTGAAAGCTCGTGGAACTTCTCGAAATTAAATCCGTTCAGCCCGAATGATGAAGATGCCTCAGGAGATGTGGCAGGGGTGCGACCATTACCCCCTGTTTGTAGGGATAGGCCTCTTGCACCGGGGCAATGATCCAGGCTTCCTGAATGGCCAAGGCTTCAAGGGCACTCCAGAAACCGCGCTCAACCCCTGGCGAGGTGGAGGCCTTGCACTCCACGGCAATCTTCCTGTTACCCTTTTCCAGAATAAGATCTATTTCCGCGCCCGAGGCGGTCCGGAAAAAGGAGGCCCGCCAGCGAGGCAGGGAGGCGATGATCGTCTCCAGGGCAAAACTCTCCCAGGATGCACCGTAGGCAGGATGCCCCAGGAGATCGTTTGGCGACTCGATGTCGAGAAGCGCGTGCAGCAGTCCAGTATCCCTGACAAACAGCTTTGGTGATTTGATGAGCCGTTTTTTCAGATTCGCCTCGTGCGGAGGGAGCACGCGCACCAGAAACGTCCGCTCCAGCAGGTCAACATAGGAACGGATCGTATGATGACTCACCCCAAGGGACTCGCCCAGTTTCGAACCGTTTAACAATTGGCCCTGCACATGGGCGCACATCCGCCAAAAACGTTCCATCCGTTTGGCATCGAGGTTATACCCGAGTTGGGGGATGTCGCGTTCGAGAAAGGTTCTGACAAAATCAAGCCGCCACTCAAAGCTCTCCCGTTCGTCCAACGCAAGGTAACTGCGCGGGAAACCACCACGCAGCCAGAGCTTTCTCAGCGTGTCCAGATCGCCGTCTGGCGCGGCCTCCGGCAGCAGAAAGGGCGTCAACTCAAGATAGGCGATGCGGCCGGCCAGGGTCTCGGAGGTCTGCCTGAGCAGTTCGGGGGAGGCCGACCCTAGCAGCAGGAATTGCCCATTTCTTTTCCGCGCATCGACAAAAGCCCTGATCTGCGGGAATAATTCCGGCTGCCGCTGGATTTCATCAAGGCAGATGAGGCTTTCCGCATTAAGCTGAAAAAACGCCTCGGGATCCCGAAGTTTGTTCAGGTCAGAAGTGCGCTCAAGGTCAAGATGAACCACCTTGCCACCCTGGGAGGTGACTACCTGCGCCAACGTCGATTTGCCGCATTGCCTGGGGCCCAACACGGCGACCACCGGCATGGTGTGGAGCTTCCGCTGCAGGTCTGCCGTGAGTGCGCGGGGGATGTAAGCTTGCATATTGGAATAATAGCTTCCAATATGCAGAAAAGCAAGGGGTAAGAAGAGGGTGCTTGGGCACACTCCGATCAGGAGGGGCAACCCACTTCCTAACTTAGGGTTTAACTTACAAAATACGGGCCAGAAACGGCCGTATCTAAAATTTCGCAATTATTTCCAAATACCCGTTGTGCGGAACGGTCACAACCTTCTACAAAACTAAATTATACGAGCGTGTATCGCATTTCAGCGGCAAATTTTCGCCCCCGCTCCACTGCGGAACTGACAGATGAAAACGCAGCTCAAAGGTGAAAGCTCAAAGCAAAAGATAGAAGAATAGGATAAACTAGAGGCAAGCCCGCTCTTCCTTTCAGCTTTCACCTTTCAGCTTTGAGCTCAATCCATGGAAGTTATCACCTCCCATCTCAACTCCGATTTCGACAGCCTCGCCGCCATGGTGGCCGCCAGGAGGCTGTATCCCGAGGCGGTGCTGACCTTTCCCGGCTCCCAGGAAAAAAACGTCCGCGCCTTCCTGGAGCAGTCCGAGCGCGCCTTCGCCTTTCAGCGCTTGAAAAACATCCCCCTGGAGCAGGTGACCCGCCTCATCGTGGTAGATACCCGGCAACCCGGACGCATCGGCAGCCTGGCCCAATGCCTGAACAACCCCGGCATCGAGGTCCACCTCTACGACCACCACCCGGACGCTGTCGGCGACATGAAGGGTGACCTCGAGGTCGTCGAACCGGTAGGCTCCACCACCACCATCTTCGCCCGCCTCTTCCAGGAAAAAGAGATCCATCCCAGCCGGCAGGAGGCCACCCTGATGGCCATTGCCATCCACGAGGATACCGGTTTCTTCACCTTCGACACCACCACGCCCGCGGACCTTACCGCCATGGCCTGGCTGCTTAGCCAAGGCGCGAACTTGCAGACAGCCGCCCAGTTCCTTTCCCAGGAACTAACCACCCACGACGTCACCCTGCTCCATGAGCTGATCAAATCCGCCGCCACCTACACCATCCACGGCAAGGGTATCGTCGTGGCCAAGATCAGCCTGCCCAACTATGTGGACGAGTTCGCCCTGGTGGTGCGGCGCTTCATGGACATGGAGAACCTGAACACCCTCTTCGCCCTGGCCTCCATGGCCGGCCGCATCTATCTCATCGCCCGCAGCCGCATCCCGGAGATCAACGTCGGCAAGATCGCCGCGGAGTTCGGCGGCGGCGGCCACGCCTCGGCGGCCTCGGCCACCATTCGTGACCTGTCGCTTATCGAGGCCGAGGAAAAACTCCTTGGCCTGCTGCACCAGCATGTGCGACCGGAGAGCCTGGCCGGCGAACTGATGAGCGCGCCGGTGATCGCGGTGGCGCCGGACATGGTGATCCAGGACGCCAATCAGATGCTCACCCGCTACAACATCACGGTCCTGCCGGTGCTGAATGAAAAAAAGGAGATCCTGGGCCTCATCTCCCGACGGGTGATGGAAAAGGCCATCTTCCACGGCCTCGGCCAGCAGACGGTATCCGAGTACATGACCACCGATTTCGCCACCCTGCCGCCCACCGCCACCCTGGCCGAAATCCAGCAACTGATCATCGAGAACCGGCAGCGCTTCATCCCGGTGGTGGACCAGGGCGAAATCAAAGGGGTCATCACCCGCACAGACCTCTTGAACCTGCTGGTCACCAGCCCGGCCAACCTGCCCAAGAACCTGCTGGACGCCCAGGAGCAGCCTTCCAGCGCTCGGCAGCGCAACCTCAACCAGCTCATGGTGGAGACCCTGGGCAAGAAGAGCATCGTCCTGCTGCGCACCATCGGCGAAACCGCCCAGGCCCACGGCTATACCGCCTACGCCGTGGGTGGTTTTGTAAGGGATCTGCTCCGGCGCGTCAAGAACCTCGATATCGACATCGTCATCGAGGGCGATGGTATCGAATTTGCCAAGAAACTGGCCGTGGCCCTGGACGGCACGGTCCGCACCCACCAGAAGTTCCGTACCGCCCTGGTACTCCTGCCCGACGGCCAGAAGATCGACGTGGCCACGGCCAGGCTGGAGTTCTATGAACATCCGGCCGCCCTGCCTACGGTGGAGCTCTCCTCCATCAAGCTCGACCTCTACCGCCGCGATTTCACCATCAACGCCATGGCCGTGCATCTGAACCCGGAGCGCTTCGGCAGCCTGGTCGACTTCTTCAACTGCCAGAACGACATCAAGGACCGCCAGCTTCGCATCCTGCACAACCTGAGCTTTGTGGAAGACCCCACCCGCATCTTCCGGGCCATCCGTTTCGAGCAGCGCATGGGGTTTACCATCGGCAAGCATACCGAGAAGCTCATGCGCAGCGCCGTGGCCATGAACCTCTTCGGCCGCTTCGGTGGCCGCCGCTTCCTGACCGAGATACAGTTGCTGCTGGCCGAGGAAAATCCGCTGCCAGCGTTGCAGCGCATGGCCCAGTTCGGCCTGCTCGGCTTTCTGCATCCCCGCGTCAAGCTGGAAGGACGGCTTGGAGAAATTCTGGAGGAGACCCAGCGCGCCCTGGCCTGGCACAAACTCCTCTACCTGGACGAGCCCTGCCAGTCGTGGCTGGTCTACCTGCTGGCCCTGATGAGCCGGATCGGCAACAAGGATTTCGAGGCCTTCTGCGATCTGGTCGAGATGCCGACCCGGCAGAAAGAGTTTCTGGCGGAACAAAAATTGCAGGTTTACCGCATCCACCGCCTGCTGCAAAGCCTGCCGCACCCCAGGCCCAGCGATATTTACCGTCTGCTGCAGGCGTTGTCCGCCGAGGGCATCCTCTATCTCATGGGGCTGACCCGCAACAAGGCGAGCAAGCGGTCGATCTCGCTCTTTGTGACACACCTGAGGCATGTGAAACCAGAGCTAACCGGCGATGATCTTAAAAAAATGGGCTACACCGCCGGGCCGCTCTTCCAGACTATCCTGAACGGTCTGCTCAAGGCCAAGCTCGACGGCCAGGCGGTGGACCGCGACGCCGAGGCGGCCCTGGTGCACCGCCAGTATCCCCTGGCCGCGCTCACGACCGCCGCCCCCCAAACCCACTAAATCCCCGCCCCCTATCGGAGCCCATGAATCTATCCCAGACCATCCAGGAAATCGCCGTGCTCGCCCCGCCCTTTCTCTTCGCCCTCACGGTGCATGAGTACGCCCACGGCCTTATTGCCCTGCGCTTCGGTGACCCAACCGCCAGCCGCCTGGGACGCCTCACCCTGAATCCCTTGAAACATCTCGACCCCATAGGCGTGCTCTGCTTTATCATCATGAAGATCGGCTGGGCCAAGCCGGTGCCGGTCGATCCCAGATATTTCAAGAACCCGGCTCGCGACCTGTTGCTGGTCTCCCTGGCCGGGCCGGGCGCCAACCTGCTTATTGCCGTGGCCAGCGGCCTGGCCCTGCAACTGTTGCTGCCCATCGCCACCCTCCTGCCCCACTTCCTCCTCTGGCCGCTCTTGCAGATGACCGCGGCCTCGGTCTGGATCAACATCATGCTGGCCGTCTTCAACCTCATCCCCATCCCGCCCCTGGACGGCAGTAAGGTGCTCCTTGGCCTGCTGCCACCCGCGTTGATCCCGGCCTACCGGAAAATAGAGCCCTTCGGCTTCGTCATCCTCCTGGCCCTGTTTTACACCGGTATCATCCCGAAAATCATCATCCCCATCATCAGCTTTGCCAACAGCCTGATCATGGGGTAATTTTCTACTGGTTACCGGTGGGAATCTACTGTACTTTGGGGGCGACTCCACTATCATTAATCGGTTCGCCCCGGCGCAGTTCTTTCCGAGAAGGAGAAACATCATGATTTTCTTACGCCCCCGCACCATTATCGTGCTCGTCGCCATCACCGCCCTGGTGGCCCTGGCTGGCTGCTCCCGACCCGAAAAGGGGGACTCCGGCAAGCAGGCTCTCACCATCAAGGGCTCGGACACCATGGTACACCTGCTGAGCACCTGGGCGGAAGCCTTCATGGCCGCAAGCCCGACCCAGGTCTCGGTAACCGGCGGCGGCTCGGGCACCGGCATCGCCGCGCTGCTTAACAACACCACCGACATCTGCGCCGCCTCCAGGCAGATCGAGGCCAAGGAGACCGCCCTGGCCCAGCAGAAAAACATCATTCCCAACGAGATCACCGTCGCCCTGGACGGCATCGCCATCGTCGTCCACCCGGACAACCCGATCAAAGAGCTGAGCATCGAGCAGATCGGCGCCATCTACACCGGCGCTATCGGCAACTGGAAAGAGGTCGGCGGCCCGGACCAGCCCATTCTCCTCCTCTCCCGCGAGTCAAGCTCCGGCACCTATGTCTTTTTTCAGGAAAAGGTGCTGAACAAGAAGGATTACAGCCAGCAGGCCCGCCTGATGCCAGGCACATCGGCGGTAGTGCAGGCCGTGACCGCCGACCGTGGAGCCATCGGCTACGTAGGCCTGGGCTACGCCCATGAGGCTGGCAACAAGGTCAAGACCATCGCCGTGACGAGCGTCGTTGGCCAGCCGGCGGTCATGCCGTCCGTGTCCACGGTCAAGGACGGCAGCTACCCGGTGGCCCGCGCGCTCTACCTCTACACTAACGGCGCGCCACAGGGTAAGGTCAAGGAGTTCGTGGACTTCTGCCTGAGCCCGGCCGGCCAGAAGATCGTGGCCGACACGGGATACGTGCAGGTGAACTAGATGGCGCAACGCCAATGGCAAGAAAAGGCCATCCACCTCACCCTGGTGGCCATGGCCACCACCAGCCTCTTGGTGGTGGCGCTGATCTTTCTTTTTCTGGGCAAGGAAGCCATCCCCTTTCTGCAGGAGCCGGGTATTGCCAGGCTCCTGGATCGACAGTGGATGCCGGTCTCCTTTCAACTGGAACACTTCGGCCTGCTGCCCCTGCTGTCCGGCTCCCTGGTGGTTACCCTTACCGCCACCCTGATCACCGTGCCCTTTTCCGTGATGGCTGCCATCTACATCGCCGAGATCGCCCGCCCCCTGGAACGGGAATTTCTGAAACCCTTCATCGAGCTGCTCGCCTCCATCCCCTCGGTGGTCCTGGGCTTCTTCGGCCTGGTAGTGCTGGCGCCGCTGGTCAAGGGTCTTTTCGGCCTGCCGAGCGGCCTGAATGGCCTGACCGGCGGCCTGCTGCTGGCGCTCATGGCCATCCCCACCGTCATCTCCATCTCCGAGGATGCCATCATGAGCGTGCCGCGCCACCTCAAGCAGGCCTCCCTCGCCCTTGGCGCCTCTGAGTTGCAGACCATCCTCAAGGTCACGGTGCCCGCCGCCCTGCCGGGGATCATCGCCGCCATCATGCTGGGCATGGGCCGTATCGTCGGTGAAACCATGGTGGTGATGATGGTCACCGGCAACGCCGCCCTGGTCACCCTGAACCCCTTCCAGTCGGTGCGCACCATGACCGCCACCATCGCCGCCGAGATGGGCGAGGTCTCCTTCGGCAGCGTCCACTACAGCGCCCTGTTCTGCGTCGGCGTGGTTCTCATGCTGGTGACCTTTGTCTTGAACCTCGGGGCACAGCGGGTGCTGAAACGGTACGGCATGATGTCATGAACAACCCGGGCGAACGACTGACATACCTGGGCCTGAGGCTGGCAACCTATGGGGTGGTCCTGGTGATCGGCTACATCCTGGCCGATATCATCTGGCACGGCATCCCGGCCCTGAACTGGGCGTTCCTCTCCACCCCGCCGCAACAGAGCGGCGGTGCGGGCGGCATCCTGCCGGCCATTGTCGGCACCTTCTACCTGGTGAGCGGTACCCTGCTCGTCGCCCTGCCCTTAGGGATCGGTGGCGCCCTCTACCTGTCGGAGTATGCCACCCGCAACCGATTGACCATGGCAATCCGCTTGGCCATCTCCACCCTGGCCGGGGTGCCGTCCATCGTCTTCGGCCTCTTCGGCCTCGGCCTCTTTGTCATCTTCTGCAACTTCGGCGCCTCCATCCTGGCCGGAGCCCTCACCCTGGCCTGCATGGTGCTGCCCACCATTATCGTCGCCTGCGAGGAGGCCCTGCTGGCAGTGCCGCAAGGTCTGCGTTCCTCCTCGCTGGCCCTGGGCGCCACCAAGTGGCAGACGATCCGCACCAACGTCCTGCCCTATTCCCTGCCCGGCATGC
The DNA here is from genome assembly GCA_020717925.1 of Desulfocapsa sp. Taxonomy (GTDB): domain Bacteria; phylum Desulfobacterota; class Desulfobulbia; order Desulfobulbales; family CG2-30-60-27; genus CG2-30-60-27. The sequence goes on along the minus strand of DYDL01000045.1, from coordinate 2,576 downwards.
TTACCGGCACCATCCTCGCCATCGGCCGGGCCGCGGGCGAGACCGCCCCCATCCTGCTCACCGCCGCCGCTTTCTTCCTGCCCCGGCTGCCGGGTTCGATCTTTGACCAGGTCATGGCCCTTCCTTATCACCTTTACATCCTGGCCACCCAACATCCGGAGGCCGAGAAGGTGCGCCCCATGCAGTACGCCACGGCCCTGGTGCTTCTCCTGCTTGTCCTCGGCATCACCATGGGGGCCACCATCCTCCGCAGCAAATTCAGGAAAAAATACCGATGGTAAACGACACCCCGAAAATCCAGGTGCAGACCCTCAATTTCTTCTACGGTCCCACCCAGGCCCTCTTCGACATCACCATGGACATCCCGCCCCGTCGGGTCACCGCCTTGATCGGCCCGTCGGGCTGCGGCAAATCCACCTTCCTCCGCACCCTGAACCGCATGAACGACATCATCGACGGGGCCCGGGTGACCGGAGAGGTGCTCATTGATGATAACAACATTTATGCCCCGGGCACCGACGTGGTGCGGTTGCGCCGCAACGTGGGCATGGTTTTCCAGAAATCGAACCCCTTCCCCAAGTCGATTTTCGACAACATCGCTTACGGCCCCAGGATCCACGGGGTCAAAAAGCAGGCGGAACTAGTCGAGATCGTAGAACGCAGCCTTACCCGAGCGGCCCTCTGGGACGAGGTCAAGGACCGGCTGCACAAGAACGCCATGGGCCTCTCAGGCGGCCAGCAGCAGCGCCTCTGCATCGCCCGGGCCCTGGCCGTGGACCCGGAGATCCTGCTCATGGACGAGCCGGCCTCGGCCCTGGATCCCAAATCCACGGCCCGGGTGGAGGAGCTGATCGGCGAGTTGCGCGACCAGTACACCATTGTCATCGTCACCCACAACATGCAGCAGGCGGCCCGGGTTTCCGACCTCACCGCCTTCTTCTACGAGGGTGAACTCATCGAATTCGACCGCACCAATCGCATCTATACCAACCCGGCCAAGAAGCAGACTGAAGACTACATCACCGGCCGTTTTGGCTGAGAGCAGGAGAAAGGACATGGAACGACATCTGCAGCGGGAAATCAACAACCTCAAGGACAGGCTGCTGGCCATGAGCGCGGTGGTGGAGAAACGGGTGGCCGACGCCACCCAGTCCATCGTCAGCCGCGACCCGGACTTGGCCCAGACCATTATGAAGGGCGATTACGAGATCGACGAGCTGGAGGTGGGTATCGAGGAAGAGTGCCTCAAGATCCTCGCCCTGCATCAGCCGGTGGCCATCGATCTACGCTTCATCATCGCGGTGCTCAAGATCAACAGCGATCTGGAACGAGTGGGCGACCTGGCGGTGAACATCGCCGAGCGCGGCGCCTTTCTCGCCACCCAGAACCAGATCTGCATGCCCTTCGACTTCGTTGGCATGGCCACCCGGGTGCAGGATATGCTGGGCAACAGCATCAAGTCCCTGGTCAACCTGGACATCCGGCTGGCCCACCGCATCCGCGCCGAGGATAACAAGATCGACGCCATCAACCGCCAGATGTACGACATGGTCAAAACAAAGATCGCCGAAAACCCCGAGCACGCCAACTGCCTGCTCCACTCCCTCTCCGTGTGCCGCCATTTGGAACGCATCGCCGACCACGCCACCAACATCGCCGAGGACGTCATCTACCTGGCCGAGGCCCAGATCGTAAGGCATACGCCGGAGACCTTCAGCGAGGAGTGAGCCTGGCCGTTTCCGTCGCCGGTGGACACTTTTCCATCGCTGGCACACAAGGTCTAGGAAGGTGCCGTGCAAAAATCTAATTTGGCACCGCTAATCCAGTCGAGAGGGTTCAACTTAATCTCCGTTTCTTTTTTCACTTTTTTCCCAGAAGTAGCTTTTTTACGCCTATTTTCTAATTCTGAGAACATTTTTACTACATCATGGCATAAAACATGGTCTGCCTGTTCAGAGGCATACATTATATAAAACATTCTTAATAAGCGATCCTCTGTTTCACCTATTTCATTCTTGCCATTTTCCCACCTAGAAACTGTTGATGCAGTAATCCCTAATGCTTGGGCAAAGTGTTTTGCCTTCAGGTGCATATCCTTACGCAAGAATTTTATTTCATTTTCAGTCAACAAACCTTTTTTGGTTTGGCAAATAGTGCGGCCAATCGCCCTATGCAATTCATTTACTTTGGGAAGAGATACAAATGTTTCTCCACATTCAATGCATGCGAATTGTGTAATGCCATACAAGACAACGTTCATGCCACACTCATCATAGTGATATGGCTTATCTTTAATCACCTTAATTTTACCGCCGCAATGATAGCATATATTCATGATGCTTCCTCCATTCTCAAGAAAGAACGGTTATAATCAGCAGTCCACTTTTAGAGATTATGGCGACTACTACAGAACCGGAATCCCCGTCAAGGTCGTCGCCTGTGATTCTGTATGTCCAATGCTGGAAAGCTGCGTCTTCGTTAAATTCTTTGCTGGTTATTTTGCCATTTTCTAATATGAAGGTTATATCGTTTGTGGTGTAATTCCGTTCACGCATCCTCTGCTTAACGTGAGAGCT
>DYDL01000252.1 GCA_020717925.1 Desulfocapsa sp. | reverse complement strand
TCGGCGGCGTGAACGGGACGATGTTGCTGTTGCGTGGATCGGTGCGGGGCGGCTGGCCCTCGGCCCTCGACTCTCGGCTCTCGACTGTCTGCGATGTGGTAGCGTTCATCGGTTCTCCTGTTGGGGGTTGGTTCTCACGGACAAACTTTTCGGCGGCGAGCGGGCCGAGCGGGCGGGCGTAGTCCTTCATCGCGTCCCCTTCCCCGCCGCGGCGATCTGCGCGGCGCGCTCGAAGCCGGCGGTGAAGCCGGGCGATGAGCGCGGCGAACACGGCCGCTGGTTCGTGCCGGAGTTTCCTCGGCTTTCCTCCTTGCCGGCGCGGTCGGCGTGGCTAGACTGCGCTCCCAACTGCCAGCCAATCTGAACAAGGAGACCGATGATGAACACCAGCATCCAGGAAATTGCCTCCGCCGCCGCCATGATCTTGTGGGGGGTATCGCTCGCATCCGCCGAACTCCGAAAGTGGAGGCTGACTCCCCAAGCCAGGAAGACTGACGCCGCGATGGACGAGGTCCCCATCAGCCGCGGAAAGATATTGCTCGACGCCTTCCTGTCGCTGCTGGCTTGTGGGGGTTTGTCGTATTTCATGCTGGGGCCTTTCCGTAACGCGCCGCCCACCGTCGGCGCGGTCGCCATGCTCGTGCTCGCCGGATCGCTCATGTCCGCCTCATCGCGCCGTTGATTCACGCCGCCCTCCTCGCACGGCGCCCGGCCATGAGGGCGTCGTAGGCGCGGATAAGCGTCGCGCTGGCGCGCTCGCCGCGCAGCACACGGGAGAGATGGCCCTGCGTCACACCGAGCCGTTTCGCCGCGAGATTCTGGCTGAGTTTTTTCCTCTTTCCTTGCGGGGGTTGTGCACGCATAATCACCAGTGACAACTTATGACAAAACCTGACTTCGATGCAAGCACAAAGTCATAAAAAGTCAGACGTGTTTTCGCGGTTGGATTTCTTGCGCGTGAAGAAAGGGCTGACTTGGGCGCAGTTGGCTAAACGGCTCGCGATGGACCCGTCGGCATTCTTCCACGTGAAAGCGGGCCGGAGGAACCTGAGCGATAAAGCACTTTACCGGCTTGCCGAGGCGGAGAAGGAAGCTGGTATTGCGCCGCCCGAGGACATGGGGCGTGTGGTGGATGAGTTCACCAAATCGGAGTCCCGGTATCACGGACAACGAGAGGTTTACAAAAATTGGAAGGCGGCGTCCGAACTCCAAATCGAAATGCTGGAACCACTGCTCGCCTCAGCCAAACAGTGTTTGCGTAACGCGGACGCGATGCTGGCGCAGATAGACCAACTCGACAAGTCTCACCCGCGGAATAAATGATTTTCCGCCGCAGCGAGAACGGCCACGCCGGCAAGAGGTGAGGCGGACCGATGACAACCCCATCGGATAACCGGAAACATAGCGCCTGGCCTGGCGTTATTCGGGACATTTTTATCAAAGCCTTCGCGACCGGACACATTTGGCCCCTAGCGGTGATCATCCTCGGCGGCGGGCTGATCTATAAATTGGACTCCGCCGACCTGAAGGAGGTCTTAACGGGCCTGGTGACGTCGGGATGGTTCTGCGTCTTGGGATGGGGCCTGTTGATCGCGGTTCTTTTCGGTTGCAAATCCCTCCTCGCTTGGCGAGAGTCCATCCATCAAAGGGAAATGGATCGCGTGTCCGAGACCAAGAATCTTGCGGTCCAGAAGCACTTCGAGCTACAGTTGCCGTCGAGCAAAAAGCCGGAATGAAAACTCTCTTGACCATCTCCCTAGTTTTCCTATCTGTCGGGTTCGCGGCGTGGTTTTTCTACTGGCGCCTGCTGCGGCCGGTGGTTTTGGCCCGCCTGCGTTACGCCATCTTCGCGGCCCGCGACCGGCTGCGGATGCTGGTAATCAACGGAGAGATCAAGGAGAAGAACGAGGCTGTCGGGATCATCGAACAACGGTGCAACGGCTGCCTGTGGATGCTCCCCGAAACTGATCTGATGGAACTGCACGCGTTCAAGCCGGACAAGGAGATTCTCCTGCGCGCGGAGCGGGATTTTGAGATCATCAAATCGTCCGACCCGGCGGTGCGCGAAATCCACCGCACGATTCTCAACTCCCTCATGGGCGCGCTACTGCTCAACACGCCAGGTATTTTCCCTATCGCTGCGGGGGCGTTGCTGTTCGCATTTTGGTCTAACTCGGTCAAGCGGTTCCTGACGAACGTCCAGGAGCTTGCATGGGGCCTCACCTACCAACTCCGGCCGGTGCCGGCCGGAGTCCGCAACCACCGCTAACGCGGGAATCTGTGAATCGTGGTGCGCTGAAGTGGTGGCTGCGGTTTGCGCGATGCAGGCGCGCGTTGACGGAGGACCGACGATGAAGACGATGATGACGGCGGTGTTGGCCGCGGTGCTCGGCGCGGGAATAGTGTTTGGCCAAGGCAACCGCTACGAATTTTTCAAGGGCCACGTCTGCTCTGACCCGATGGTGGCGGCGCGGACGGCCAAGCTGGAGAATCGGCCGCTGTTCATGGTGAACTACGATCCGAAGCATCCCACGGAAAGCAAGCTGCAACACGCGCTGGGATACTTCATGCAATACGAGGCGACCAAAGACCTAGTGCGCGACCATTTTGTCATTGCGCTGGGGAAGTGCACGAGCCGCGGGGCTTGGCAATTTGTGCCAAAGGACGAGCCGTTGGAGAAATGCCTGCTGCTCGTCACGACTCCGGACGGCAAGGTTCTCCGGCGAGAGGGAGTTTACGGAAATCCTGATGAGGGATTGAAGCGCACGAAAGCCGTGCTGGAGGAATGGCGAAAGATGGAATCGGGGCCGCGATGACCTACGGCGGTCGCAGGCCGCCGCTACAGTTCCCGACCTTCGTCCCCCGTCTTCCGTCCCTGGTCGCCGGTCGTTTCCCTTCCTGAGTTTTTCCGGACAGCGCGGACACGGCGGACAGCCCGCGACGACGCCGCGGGGCGCTCGCGCGTAGGCTCGTGCGCGTGATTACCGCAGCCTTTGCCCCACTTCTTGCCGCCGGCGTCGCTGGCGGCACTTTTCCCAATGAGACCGTCGTCACGGTAGGCATGATCGTCGGCTTTGCCGCCGTCATTAAGTGGTGCACCGACGTGTGGAGCAACCTCCGGCCGAAGAAATCGCTCGAAGACCGGTTCCTGAAGCTGCTCGCCCAGATCGAGGACAAGCGGGAGATCGCCCTCCGCGAGTGCAAAGCCACATGCGCCTCGAACCTGATGCAGACGGAGTCGCGGCTGAACAAGGCCCTCGCCCAAACCGAGGCGCAGATCTCCACGATCCAGACGGAGCGCAAGGAGTCGGCGGCCAAGCTCCACGACAAGATTGACCGCTTCTCCCAGGACGTGCGCGGGGAGATGGCGAGCGTGCGGGAGACGCTGGGCAAACAGTTCGGCGAGCTGGTCGGCGCGACGCAGCGGGTCACCAACGACTACTCACTACTGATCGGAGAGCTGCGCGGGG
>DYDL01000251.1 GCA_020717925.1 Desulfocapsa sp. | reverse complement strand
TTGCTGCAATGGCGCAACCAGTTCCTCCAGCGTCGTCGGCGCGCACGTATGGTCGCTGGTGGCCATGTAGAGGTAGCGGCCGCGCGCGCGGCGCAGGCATTCGTTCCAACCCGCATACATTCCCTCCCGCGGCACCTGATGAAGCCGGATGCGGGGGTCGCCCTTGAACTTCTGGAAAAACTCCCATGCTCCGTCGGTCGAGTAACTGTCGCAGATGATCATCTCCCAATCCTGCACTGTTTGCCCAAAGATCGTCACCATCCGCTCCTCCAAGAACGGTTGCATGTTGAGTTTGGCAGGCAGATGAAAACCAGTAGCGTCGCCATGCAGAGGTTCTTCCCGATTCCGGTCATGGTCTTCGGCTTCCTAGGACCAACCGCCGGAGCATCAGCAACGGCCTGAAGATCGGCTCCAGATGCACCTTGAACACCAACGGTCCACACGCAAACAATGATTGCCCATAGAGGAGCAGTCGCGCCAGGTCGCGACGCGTGCGGACAGGGCGTTCAAAACGGGAATTGCCCGATGCTATGCTTACGCGTTGCGCCTGACGCTGCAGCATCCGGAGGTAGGGACCGTAAACCCGCTGCGCCAGCACCGGGCTCATGGCAGCGCCGCAATGCTCCAAGTTCGTTTCGAACAACCAGGGGCCGACGATGTTCAAACGGTGGAAGTGGTAGAACACCAGCGGATCGTTCTCCACGAACAGCCGCCCGTCCTTTACTTGGAACCGATAACGAGCGACGTTCCACGGTGCCAAGCCTGCGCCTTGGTGTTGCAAAACTACCACTTTGGGGAAACGCGTGGGCCAGTCGTCAAGGTACTTTTGGTCGGCAAAACAACCGTCCTTGATGTCGTCGCTACACTTTTCCAGGCAGCGTTCCCGCCACCAGCGCAGGGCCGTCTGGCTGTGGGAGTCGTTGCGAAACGCCAACAGGCCGACGTTGTAAATGCCGTAAGACTGCTCGATGTGGAGCAGCGGTTCGGGAAACCGGTGGCCGATGATCAGGATCGAACCGTCGCCCATTTCGTCGTAAATCGGCGCCGGGTCGGCGAAGAAGAACAAGTCCGCGTCCAGATACGTCAACATCTCGATGCCCGGCTCGGTCCGCAGGATGTAAAGCAGCCAACTCGGCGTGCAAGTGAAGTAATACTCGAACCGCGAGCGATGGCCCTTGACGGCAAGCAAAGGCGCATCGTCCCTCTCGAAATCGGCCAGCGCGACGGGCACGAGATGCGGCAGGTTCATCCCGGCCAGCATCTGCCGGCACGGTTCGTCCAGACACAGGACCCACAGTTTGAAATGCGGACAATGCCGCCGCAGCGACTCGTAGAGCGCCAAGCCGCGCGTCAAATAATGTTGATCGAAGTAAGTGCAGAAATGCCTCATCCGTCTTGCCTTTCGTCCGCACCGCTTGCGTGCCAACGCACAATTTCTCCGGCAATTCGCCGCGCCTGCTCGTCCTCCAACTGGGGGTGCATCGGCAAACAAAGCAACTGCCGACACACGCCCTCTGTGACTGCCAAGCCTCCGGGAGCCAGCGACAACCGGTCCCGATAGGCCGGCTGTAAATGGACGGGCTGCGGGTAAAGCACCGCAGTGCCGATCCCCTTACTCTTCAAATACGCCGCCAACTCGTCGCGCCGCGGACTCCTCACGGTGTATTGATGATAGACGTGTGTCACAGTCCGGGCGCATCGCGGCAGTTCCAGCGGCGTGCTTGCCAACCCGGCATCGTAAACGGCGGCGAGCTGACGCCGGCGCGCATTTTCCGCCTCCAGATGCCGCAGCTTGACTCGCAAGATCGCCGCTTGCAGCTCGTCCAGCCGGGTATTCGTTCCTGCCAGTTCGCTGATGTAGCGTTCCCGCCAGCCATACTGACGCAGCAGGCGCGCCTTCTCGGTCAGCACGGGATCGTTGGTGACCACCGCCCCGCCGTCGCCCAAGGCGCCGAGGTTCTTCGTCGGGTAAAAACTGAACGCCGCCACGTGACCCCAGCCGCCGGTCTTGGTCGCGCCGATGCTTGCCCCGTGGGCTTGCGCGCAATCCTCGATCACAAACAACCCGCGCCGGCCGGCCACCTCCAGGATCGCCGGCATGTTCGCCGGGTGACCATACAGATGCACCACAACGATCGCCTTCAACCGGCGATGCCCGTGCGCCTTGATCGCGGCCTCCAGCGATTCCACGTCCATCGTGAACGTCGCCGGGTCAATGTCCGCCAGCACGGGCGTTGCCCCGGCCAACTCGATGGCCGCCACCGTGGCCACCGCCGTGTGCGAGACGGTGAGCACGGCGTCGCCGGGACCGATGCCGAGCGTCCGCAACGCCAGGTGGATCGCCTCGGTGCCGGAGCCGACGCCCAACGCATGCTTCACGCCGAGATAGGCGGCGAACTCTGCCTCGAAGCCGCTCACTTCCTGGCCGAGGATATACCAGCCGCTGTCGAGCACCTGCCGAACGGCGGCGTCGAGTTCCTCCCGGTGGGCCAGATAGTTCGCTTTCGGGTTGCTTGGAAGGACAAAGGGCGCAGCGGACATGCGGGTGTTCTCCTAGAGGTAACGGGTGAGATGCTCACGGTAAAAAGCCAGCGTGCGGGCCAGCGCCTCCGGCAAGCTCACCTTCGGTTTCCAGCCCAGCGCCGACTGGATCCGCGTGAAATCCGAGTAGTAGTCCCCGATGTCAATCTGCTTCCGGTCCGCGGGGAAAGAGCGAAGGGCGTAACTGCCGCCCCCGTTGACCTGCACCAGCAGATCGGCGAGTTCTTTCAAACTGATCACGCGCTCTCCGCCAAGGTTGAAGACTTGCCCGTCGGCCGCCGTGCTGCCGGCCGCCAGCAGCAACGCCTCCACCACGTCGTCCACGTAAGTAAAATCTCGCAATTGTTGTCCCTCCCACACCTCAAACGCTTTGCCCTCGATGATCAGCCGAATCCATACGCCCAGAAACGTCTGGCGCGCATCCTTCACGCGCATCCGCGGGCCGATAGAGTTCGTCAGCCGCAGCGCGCACGCCCGCAGACCGTAAACATTATTGTAAAGGATGTGATACCACTCGCCTGCCATCTTGTTGACGCCGTTCACGTCCACAGGCCGGAGCAAATGCTTCTCGTCCACGGGCAGGTAATCCGGTTTGCCGTAAAGCTGCCGCGTGCTGGCGAAGACGATTTTAACCGCCGGGTTGTATCTGCGGCAGGCTTCAAGGATCGAGAGCTGTGCGCGACAGTTGATCTCCATGTCGGTGTAGGGATTCTCCATGGAATCCATGTGGCTGGTCTGGCCGGCTAGATTGAATAGGTAATCCTGTCCTTGCACGAGGTAACGCATGCTGTGCTCGTCACGCACGTCAGAGATGTTGACCTGCACCTTGTCTTCAATCCCGGCGATGTTGAACAGGTTGCCCCCGTATTCTGGGATGAGGCTGTCCACGAGGGTGACGCGCGCGCCCAGACCCACCAAGCGGCTGGCTAGGTTGGAGCCGATGAAACCTAGGCCACCGGTGATGAGAAGACG
>DYDL01000250.1 GCA_020717925.1 Desulfocapsa sp. | reverse complement strand
CGCCGCCCCCACAGGCGGCCAGAATCAAAATTCCTATCCCTAATTCCTATCCCTCCCTCGGCTTCCTCAACGATGCCGTCGCGGTGATGGTGAAGGCCAGTTTGTCTTCCAGGGCCAGACTGAGTTGTTGGTGCGCGCTCAAACCCCAGTGCTCGCGGATCGGACAGCCCCAGCGGGCGTCGGTCGGATCCTGGCCGTGCAGCACGTCAAGCTCCACGATGCCGACGACGGTGCGCAGGGCCATCCGGCGGCGGCGCCGATGCACCAGCCGCTGACCGCTGAGGGGGAAAAACTTCGCCGTGGCGATTGGCCTCTTGCTGCAAGCGTTGTTGGAGTCGTTGACGGGTCCATTCGCGCCCTTCGGCTTCCACCACGGTGCCAGTGCGAGAGGCGGAGCGTGGATTTTGCCTCGGTGGATCCCGTCAAACCAGCGCCGCGCCGTGAGGCGGGCAGAATCAAAATTCCTATCCCTAAAAAATGACTTCGCACAGACGGATTGGCATCGGGCCGCCGTCCCGTAGCGCGGGCCTCGTCGTCGCGATTGCGAGCGCAGTCCCTTTCCTTGCTCTCGTGTTTTTCATGGAGGTTGACCGCGGCCGGCTCCGGGACGCGTTTGCTTTTCGCTTAGCCGGCTGGGCGGCGGAAGACGGCCCAATCGAAGCTGGGACAGCGCTCCTCGCCGCCGCGGCGGCTGTGGCGTGGGGGATTGTCACCCTCAGAGGACAGGCCGGCGCTGCGCCGCACCATGTGGCACGGGTCTTCTTCACCGGAACGCTGACTTTCCTGATCTTCCTCTTTGCCGGCGAGGAAATCGCTTGGGGACAGCGCCTTCTTGGCTACCGGACTCCTGACTTCTTTCGAGCCTACAACACCCAGAGCGAACTCACTCTCCACAACATCGAGGGGGTGAACGAGCGGGTGAACGGCATCCTCATCATCGGCGCGTTCGTCTATGGGATCGTCTTGCCGCTCGCTGCCTGCCGTTTGCCGTTGGTAGCAGCACGCTCGGCGCGTCTGGGCTTGCTCCTGCCGCCGGTTGACTGCGCGCCATTCTTCGCGTTGGCCATTGCTTATCGCGCCCTCTACTTCGACAAGAAACTCTACGGCAACGCAGCCCAAGAGGGTCTCGAGTTTCTGCTCGCGCTGGCTTTCCTCGTCGCCGGCCTCGACGCGCTGGTGCGGCCGGCCCATGCCTCTCGACAATGATCCCCGAACACTCCACCGTCAGGCGGCGCTGATGCAGAGCCTGCCCGACCCGCTGCGCGGGCGGGCGTTCGGGATGTTCCTCACCGTCAACGGCGTCATCGCGAGCCTCGCGCACTGGGCAATGGGCGCCGTGGCAGATTCACTCGAGCAACGCGCCCTCACGCCAGCGAGCTTCGGGCCGTGGTTTGCGTTTCTCGGCGCGCTTATCGCGCTCGGCATGCTCGGCGTCCCCGCCATCCGGTGGTTGCGGCGATACTGCGCGGGGCAGAAAGTTCGCTTATCGGCGACGGCCACAGGATGAATCATAGAACGCAATGCAACAACTTTTGCTGATTCACTACCACGAAATCGCCCTCAAGGCGGGCAACCGCCAGTTCGGTGGTGATGAACCCGATCATCAAGTTCACCACCCTCTTCGGCCTGCTGGCCGTCGAGATCGCCGTCGCGATGCAGAAGGTTGGCCAGACCGGTCTGAAGCTCGGCATCGCCATCAGCCTGTTCGTGGTGGCGCTGTTCTTCGTCTATCGCAGCTTCTACCGCATGCGCACCCCCGAAGAGAACTAAGCCCGGCCAAGCCTGATGGCTGATCCGATTGGCCATTCGCGATGAGCGATTCGCAGCGGGGGTCTTTCTGCTTGCGCCTGCACAGGCCGTTGCTACGCTGCCGTCGTCATGCAAAACGCAACGCGGGCATCATCATCCTCCGGACAACCTGCCTGAGATGTTGCAGTTCATTTTGAAGAACCCGAACGCAAAGATAAAGCTGGCCGAGGCCGCTGACTGGATGATGTGCGCACCTTGCCCGAGCCGTGCGGCTAAGCTGAATGCGTGTGTGAACGTGAAAGGTTCGGGTGGTCTGACGAATCAACTCCGTGACGCGAACACGCTTCAGAAGCTGGGGCTTCGTCATGGCGATGTGGTGAATGCGCGGGAGTTGTATCGGCGCATCTTTGAGCGGATCCCGAACACGGCTGAGATTTGCGCCGTCTCAAAGGAGGTGCACGCGCCATCCGTGTGGTGGGACGCTTGTGGCGAACGGAATGTCAAAGAAGGCGGCACTCCGGGCTACGTCAAAGGCAGAGAGCTGCTGACCAAGGAGTTTGGATTCAACAAACAGCCATCCCGACTGAAAGGATCGAACCATGAACACTGAAACTACACGTCGTGAGTTTTTGAAAATCTCCGGAAGCGCCGTTGCCGGTTCGACGTTGGCGGGCGTCGCGATTCCGCACGTCCACGCAGCGGTCATCGCCGCGGCTGGCTCGCGGACCGCCGGCGCGTCGGTCATGGGCCTGCGCGCGCCGAAGCTGGACCGTGTCCGCGTGGGATCCGTCGGCCTCGGCAATCGCGGCTTGCCCGCGATTCGCCGCCTGCTGGCGATCGAAGGCGTCGAAATCACGGCGCTGTGCGACCTCCGCGCCGAGCGCGTCGCCGCCGCGCAGAAGATGCTCGCCGACGCAAACCGGCCGGCGGCGAAGGAATTCGGGAAGACCGAGGACGACTGGAAGCGAATGTGCGCTGACGGCAACATTGACCTCGTTTACAACGCCACGCCGAGGCCTCTGCACGCCCCAATCGCCATCTTCGCGATGAAGCAGGGCAAGCACGCGGCGAGCGAGGTGCCGGCAGCCCGGACACTGGAGGAGTGCTGGCAACTGGTTGACACCGCCGAGGCGACGCAGCGCCACTGCATGATGCTCGAGAACTGCCGCTATGGCGAAACCGATCTGATGTTCCTGCGCATGTGCCGCGAGGGCGTGCTGGGCGAGTTGATGCACGCCGATGCGGCCTACATCCACGACACTCGCGAGCTCAATGTGAGCGGCGCAGGCCACCCGGCCGGGTGGCGGCTCGATGATTTTCGGCGGCGCAACGGCAACGTCTATCCGACCCACGGCCTCGGCCCCGTCGCCCAGTATATGGGCATCAACCGCGGCGACCGCTTCGACTACATGGTTTCGATGAGATCAAACGAGCGCGCAATGACCCTCTGGGCCGAATCACACTATCCGCCTGAGGATCCGCGGCGGAAGGCGACCTACACGCTGGGCGACATGAACACCAGCCTGATCCGCACCGTGAAAGGCCGCACGATCATGCTGCAGAACGACATGAACAGCCCCCGCCCCTACAGCCGCCTGAATCTGATCTCCGGCACGAAGGGCTGCTGCGCTGACTATCCACCCCGCGTGGCAGTCGAGCCTAAATCGCACAACTGGATCGAAGGCGACGCGCTGAAGGACTACTACCGTAAATAGTGGTTGGCGTTAAACGCGGGACGAGTGCGCTGGCGTGGGGTTTGGTGATGATGAGTCAGCGCGAATGTTTTGCTTG
>DYDL01000249.1 GCA_020717925.1 Desulfocapsa sp. | reverse complement strand
GATGGGCTTTGACATGAATTGAAGACCTTCTTCGAAAATGCCTCTCCTATTAAGGATGTCCGAAGTGTACCCACTGACAAACAGAACTGGCAGGTCGGGCCTTGCCGCCTTCACGGCATCATACACTTCTTTGCCGCTCTTCCTGGGCATGATAACGTCCAAGATGAGCAAATCGATTTCTCCGGCATGACGGGAAAACTTGTCCAGGGCGTCCTGCCCGTCGACGGCAGTAATAACGTGATATCCGAAATCATGTAAAATAAGCTGCGTAAGATTTCTGACATCCTGATCATCCTCGGCAAGCAGAATGGTTTCGTTCCCGCCGGACGGAGGGGCGGCTATTTCGGCCACCTCATCCTGCTTCTTTTGGGCGATCAATGGAAGATAGATTGCAAATGTTGTACCCTTCCCCGGTTCGCTGGTAACGATGATGTATCCTTCGTGCTGCTTGATGATGCCATACACAATCGAGAGCCCCAGACCTGTTCCGTGCCCGCTTTCCTTGGTCGTAAAAAATGGTTCAAAAATTTTCTCCCGCGTCTTTGCATCAATACCCATGCCCGTGTCAGTGACCGTGACCAACGCATATTCCCCAGGCTTCCCAAAGCCGTGCGCATCGATAAAATGCTCCGTCAGATCAATAAGTTGCGTGCTGATCGTAATCTCCCCGCCGTTAGGCATGGCATCGCGCGCGTTCGTCGCCAGATTCATCAGAATCTGTTCGAGCTGGCCCGCGTCTGCCTTGACCACGAGACTCGTGGCTGTAAGCGCCGAGGTTAACACGATGTCCTCACCAATCAGCCTGAGTAACATCTTGTCGACGTTTTTGATGACTTCGTTCAGGTCCAGTAGCTGAATTTTAATGATCTGTTTTCTGCTGAAGGCCAGCAGCCCCTTGGTCAACTGCGCGGCGCGTTCCGCGGCCAGCAAAATCTGGTCGAGCGACTCCTGCTGCGGGTCGTCGGACTTCAAGTTTATTTTTGCTATATTGCCGTAGCCTATGATCGCGGTAAGGATGTTGTTGAAGTCGTGGGCCACCCCCCCGGCGAGCGTGCCAATGGCCTCCATCTTCTGGGCATGTTGGAGCTGCGCTTCCAACCTTTTCTTTTCTGTAACATCTGTCATGGTTTCGATGGCCGCAACCACCTGCCCTGATGCGTCGGTGAGGGGGTAGGATTTTGTTTCAATATACTTTTTCTCTCCGGCTGAGTCCGAGTGCATATGGGTGACGTTGTGAGGAATTCCGGTCTCACAGGTGCGCCTGACGCCGCACTCCTCGCCTAACTCAAAACAGGGCTGGGTACCCTGATGTGAAACCTCATAGCAAAAACGGCCCACCACTTGGTCCACTGGCAAATTAGTCTGGTGGCAGAACGCTCGGTTCGCGGACAGGATCCGATACTGCCGATCCACGACGATAAAGCCTTCACCCACGGATTCGAGGATGTTCCTGATGAATGTTTCGCTTTTCTCAAGAGCTTCTTCGTTCCGCTTGCGCTCGGTGATGTCGCGAGTCACCGACAGTATCATGGTGGTCTTTGATTTTTCGTCTATCAAAGGCACGGCATGGGTTTCCACCCAGCGCCTGCTCCCCTTCCTTCCTATGCATTCATACTCTCCAATAGCGGAGCCATCGCGCAAGGCTTGCCGGTAGATGGCCAGGAAGCGTTCTCTATGCTCGGTGGCAATCGACTCGATAAACGGTTTCCCGATAATGTCCTCCTGGTGATCGACATCGAGCATCACCAAGCCTGCCGGGTTTATATCCAGCAGAAGGCCGTCATGGGATACCAGTTGGACGCACTCGGGCTCGGCGTCCCAGATGGTGTGAAGCCGCAGCTCGCTCTCCCGCACCTGCTCCTCTGCCTGCTTACGTTCGGTGATATCGGTGAACATCCCGAAGGTTCCATTGAAATTCTGCTCTGCATCCATGATTGGCGTGGCTGAAACCAGGGTCCAAACCACTTGTCCGTTCTTATGGTGAAAGCGGCGCTCATAATAATCCGACTGCCCCTGTTGGCGATTTTTCATTCTCCGCAGGTGATCGGGAATGTCCTCGTCAAACATGAAAGCGGTCAACGGCCGGCCGATCATTTGCATGGCCTTGTAACCGAGCAAGTCGGCCATCCGCGCGTTTACAAAAGAGATCAGAAAATCTTTTCCAAGTACCAAGATACCTTCGCTGGCCGTGTCCACCAACCTGCGGTATTTTTCCTCGCTTTCCCGCAGATCGCGATACGTCAACAGCACGGTCAATGCGTCGGCCAGCCGTCTGCCAATTTCCTGGAACAGACGCTGCTCCTCGGGTGTCCACGTCCTTGGGTATGAGCATTGGTGGAGTCCGAAGGCCCAAGGCTTGCCCGACTTGGGATGGAGAGCAGCCATCATCATGGACTTAACGCCGAACTGCTCACCACTCACCTGATTAATGGGCCTTTCCGTCCCCGCGGCATACGTCACCGGGACCGGGGATTCCAGTGTCTCCCGCAGATCCATGGCCATGTCCGGGGGCATTGGTACGTCTACATTCAATACCCCGGCGCCCGGATATTCCGGCTTGCTAATTTCCATGGGAACCCGAAACAACGGGGCGTCCGGATCGCATGGGTAGAAGAGCCACGCCCTGTCGCAATCGAAGATCGAGAGCGTCGTATCGAGGACGCGGCGCATCATCTGCTCGAGATTATTCGTCCCCAGAATGGCGCGGTTGACCTTGTCCATGCTTTCAAAGAACTTGAGATTCGCCAGGCGCTCCTGCTCCGCCTTCCTGCGTTCGGTAATGTCGACGAGCGAAACGATGACCTTGGCAAGTGTCTCCTCGTAACCGGGACTAACGGAGAAATACACGGTCACGTTGCGGGGTTCGCCCGCGAGGGTCTTGACCACGGCGTCAAGTGTCACCTCCGTCCCTCCGTTCCACAGGCAGACCAATTCCTGTTGAAATGTATGGAACGACTCCGGAGTAAAGGTGTTGACCAGCCCCGCGAGCAATTCCTCCTTGCTAGCGGCCCCGTGCAGCGCGAGGGCGGCATGGTTCAGATTTACGATCTTGACTAACTCCGCGCACTGTCGGACGGTTTCGGGATGCTGGGCGAAGTACGTTGCGATATCGCCGACCCCCTCCTTTCTCAGGTCATTAAAAAGGGCTTTCACCCCGGAAAAGTCTTCTTCCCATATCGATACCGGCGAGTTTTCGAAAAGCATGCGATATCATTCCTCACTATCGCGCCGCGCTTCCACTCCGCGCTTGCGCCCTGAGATATTCTAAAAGGAGCCGACTATGCCCGCGACCTGATCGTTTTCATCACAAAAGAGATCCTTCGTGTAGATGACCGATCGCTCTACTCCGTAGTGGTAGATTCTGGCATATTCGCAGGGCCAGATTTCGTAAACAGTTTTTCCCCTTCATCTCTTCCGCAGTAACGCCCATCAGTTCGAAGAAATCGCGGTTGCAGCCCAGGTGCCGACCTTCCCTGTTTTTGTAACACACAGAGAATGGAAAAAAATGTACCACATGTCAACTGAACTTTAGCGTTTCAGAAATGCGAAAAAAATGAGCCGCAAGCAAAAAAAT
>DYDL01000248.1 GCA_020717925.1 Desulfocapsa sp. | reverse complement strand
AGCAATGGGCCAGGTCCGGTCATG
The DNA here is from genome assembly GCA_020717925.1 of Desulfocapsa sp. GTDB lineage: Bacteria > Desulfobacterota > Desulfobulbia > Desulfobulbales > CG2-30-60-27 > CG2-30-60-27. The sequence continues at coordinate 3,608 of DYDL01000248.1, read as the reverse complement.
GCGGTGCGCTCCTGACCGTCAAGGAGACGGCGGCGGCGGATGAAATTGACAAGACATTTGCTGAGGTTGCAGCGGTAAGGGCGGCCGGCAGCGACTCCAGCTGGTCGACGTGGGCCAACGATGAGGATGCCGATGCCACCTGCCAGCGCTGTCACACGGCTACGGGCGGCAAACACTTCAGCGATGACTCCACGGCTTACCAGGAAGCCATGGCGAAATTCCTCGCGAATGACCCGGCTGGTTCCAAGAGCCCTAACGACTTCACCTACCTGCAAGAAGGTGCGCATGAGCTGCTTTTCTGCTGGTCCTGCCATACCGACAACACCGGCGCCCTGCGCATGCAGGACGAGGTGAAACTTATCGACCGTGACAATACGATTTTCGCCACCGTCCCGGCCAAGGGTAAGTCGACGGTCTGTATCGGTTGCCATGGCGGCCGCGCCAACGGCAGCTACCTTGCAGACCAGCCGCTGGACAAGCGGCTCAACGATGAGTCCATTGTCCATTATCTGCCGGCCGCCGCCATCCTGTTCAGCGCCCAGACCCACAGCGGTTATGAGTTCGAAGGCAAGAATTACGCCGACAAGGACTATTTTGTCCATAAGGACATCGGCCTCACCGGTGCAAGCCCGGAGACCGGCGTCGGTCCCTGCGCCAGCTGCCACATGGCGGGCGGCGACCATAGCCTGCAGACGCTGGGCCAGGAAGAGAACAAGGATGGGGAGCTGGAGGATATTATCAAGAACCAGACCCTTTGCAATGGGTGCCACCTGGCGGATACTATGACGCGGGAGAAACTTGATGAGAAAAAGGCCGGTTTCGAGGCTGCCATTGAACTCCTCCGGAAATACGTGGCAAACGACACGCTTACGAACAAACTGGGCTGGAACCTGAATGACGGCACGGTCATCAAGAACGCCCTGGTCACCGTCAATTACTATGGGGCGCAGCAGAACTACCAGTTGCTGGCGGCGGACCCCGGCGCCTACGTGCATAACAGCATCTACGGCAAACGGCTGATCTTCGATTCCATCGACTGGCTGCAGGACGGCGTTCTCGACGGGGTGCTGGATCTTACCGGTTATACCCCGGTGTACGATTACCTGGTCACCTGGCCGGCAGGGACCGACAAGCCCCCCATCACCGCCATGACCCGGCCGTAACTCAGGACCATCGCCATCCCCCAGGGGCCGTCTCCCGTCAGGGGACGGCCCCTTTTTTTCAGGATGGCGCGGCCGGCCCACTTATGCTATCTTCCAGGCCTTAAGCAACCAGGGTCAAGATGTTTACCTTTCACCTTTCACCTTTCAGCTTTCCCACGAGGACACCACCATGGCCGTCGAACCGAACAAGATCATCTACTCGATGATCAAGGTCAGCAAATTCTATAACAAGAAGCCCATTCTCCAGGACATCAGCCTCTCCTATTTCTACGGCGCCAAGATCGGCGTTCTCGGCCTGAACGGCTCGGGCAAGAGTTCGCTGTTACGCATCCTGGCCGGAATTGATACCGAGTTCAACGGCGAGATCCACCTCTCTCCCGGCCATACCATCGGCATGCTGGAGCAGGAGCCACTGGTCGATTCCGACAAGACGGTGCGGCAGGTGGTGGAGGAGGGGGTGCAGGAGACCATCGACCTGCTGGCCGAGTTCAACCGCATCAACGAGCAGTTCGCCAACCCGATGAGCGACGACGAGATGAACGCGCTTATCGAGCGTCAAGGTAAGGTCCAGGAAAAGCTGGACGCGGCCGACGCCTGGGATCTGGACGCGCGGCTCGAGATGGCCATGGACGCCCTGCGCTGCCCGCCCGGCGATGCCCTGGTCAAGGTCCTCTCCGGCGGCGAGAAGCGGCGGGTGGCTCTGTGCCGATTGCTGCTAAGAAAGCCCGACATCCTGCTGCTCGACGAGCCCACCAATCATCTCGACGCCGAGACCGTGGCCTGGCTGGAGCACCATCTGCAACGCTACGAGGGCACGGTCATCGCCGTTACCCATGATCGCTACTTTCTCGACAACGTGGCGGGGTGGATCCTGGAATTGGACCGGGGCCGTGGCATTCCCTGGAAAGGCAACTACTCCGCCTGGCTCGATCAGAAGGGCAAGCGTCTGGCCCAGGAAGAGAAGCAGGAGAGCGAGCGCCAGAAGACCCTGGCCCGGGAGCTGGACTGGATCCGCATGTCGCCCAAGGCCAAGCACGCCAAGAGCAAGGCCCGCATCACCGCCTACGAGAAACTCCTGGCCGGGGAGTCCGAGAGCCACGGCCGCGATCTGGAGATCTTCATCCCGCCCGGGCCGCGGCTGGGCAACACCGTGATCGAGGCGGTGGGGGTGAACAAGGGCTTCGGCGACCGGCTGCTCATGGAGAACATGACTTTTGCCCTGCCGCCGGGCGGTATTGTCGGCGTCATCGGCCCCAACGGCGCGGGCAAGACCACCCTCTTCCGCATGATCACCGGCCAGGAGCAGCCCGACTCAGGCACCTTCCGCATCGGCGAGACAGTGAAACTGGCTTACGTCGACCAAAGCCGCGAGTCGCTGGACCCCAACAAGACCATATGGGAGTCGGTATCGGAGGGCGCCGATGTCATCATGCTCGGCAACCGCGAGGTCAACTCGCGCGCCTATGTCGGCCGCTTCAACTTCTCGGGCCAGGATCAGCAGGTGAAGGTGGGCCAGCTCTCCGGTGGCCAACGCAACCGGGTACACCTGGCCCGCATGCTGAAGGAGGGCGCCAACGTCCTGCTGCTGGACGAGCCCACCAATGATCTCGACGTCAACACCCTGCGGGCCCTGGAGGAGGCGCTGGAGAACTTCGCCGGCTGCGCCGTGGTCATCAGCCACGATCGCTGGTTCCTCGACCGGCTGGCCACCCACATCCTCGCCTTTGAGGGCGATGCCCAGGTGCTCTTCTTCGACGGCAACTACACCGAGTACGAGGCCGACCGCAAGGCGCGCCTCGGGGCCGAGGCCGACCAGCCGCACCGCCTCAAATACCGGCAGTTGACGCGGTAGTGATGCCAGGCATGAAGCGGATTTCGCATCACCTCATGCTCCTTGTGCTGGTGGTCGGGCTGGTCAGCCTGGCCGGCTGCGCCGGGCTTTTTCAGCATATGGAGGCGCCGCAAGTATCACTGGCCGATGTCAGGCTGCGGGAGGCGACCCTCTTTGAGCAGCGTTTCGTGCTTTTCCTGCGGGTCCAGAACCCCAACACCTTTGTTATCCCGGTGCAGGGGTTGCAGTACACCCTCGACCTGGCAGGTGAACCCTTTGCCCAGGGCCTGGCCAACCAGCCGGTGGACATTCCGGCCATGGGCAGCACTATTATCGAGGTGGAGGCGGTGAGCACCACCGTGGCCCTGGTGCGGCAACTGCAACGGTTGGGCGCGGGCAACCCCGCCGACAAACTGATCTACCGGGTGCGCGGCGTGCTGCGCGTTGCCGGACGTCCCCGCCTGCCCTTTGATTACCAGGGCGAGATCAATCCGGCCGGGTTGCTGGATCGGCAATAGCGCGCCCGGTAAAACCTGGCGCAGGGCAGGCTCGGGTTTAGCACACTCAGGCCCTGCTTGTTTGTTAGCTTTGCCTGGACTGGTTCCGGTGGTATA
>DYDL01000247.1 GCA_020717925.1 Desulfocapsa sp. | reverse complement strand
GCTCTTCGCCGACGAACCCACCGGCAACCTCGACAGCCGCTCCGGCGATATTGTCTTTGGATTATTGCAGAGGCTCTGCGCCGAGCTGCAACTGGCCACCGTCATGGTCACCCACAACATGGCCCTGGCCGACCGGATGCACCGCTGCCTCACCCTCAAGGACGGCGTGTTGCAGGAATAGCGCCTATGAATATTCTGATTACCTTCACCAAACAAAAGTGATATTTCAAGGGGCTTGCCCCAATATCATTTCATCTTCTTTCCCCCCGGTATCCGATCCCTTTTTGTCTGTTCTAAAAATCATCTAATTCTAATTTTTCCGTAACATCGGTTAAATAATTGCCTGCTAATCTCGTCGATGATGATTCGGGATCATCGTTTCATTGAGAATGATGTCTGGCGGATATGGCAGTTAAAAACAAGTGGAGGTATGGAAAAATGAAAGTATCACGGAACGCGAAGCGAATTTTGTGTACGGGTTTGATGATGGCCTCATCGCTGACGGTCATCTCAAGTGGTGGTGTGGCGAACGCCAATCATGAGTTCGGTTTTGGCGATGGGCCGAAGTATGTGTTTTTTTTCTTAGGCGATGGTATGGCCAACTCGCAGATTCAGGCGACCGAGGCCTATCTGACCACGGTGAATGGCGGTTCGGCGATGGTGGCCACGGATCTTTTGAAACCGAAAAATCGGCTCAATATGAGCAAGATGCCGGTGCAGGGCATGCAGACCACATTTGACTCCTTTGCCCTTATGACCGACTCCGCCTCTTCCGCCACCGCGTTTGCCTGTGGCCTGAAGACGGTGAGCGGCACCATCGGCATGGATGAAACCAAGACCAACTCCTATAAGAGCATCGCCCAGCTCGCCCATGAGAACGGAAAAAAAGTGGGTGTCATCAGCAGTGTTTCACTTGACCACGCTACCCCGGCCGCTTATTACGCCAGTGTTACCAGCCGCAGTTACATGAACAACATCGCTACCCAGATGGCCAATACCGGCTATGAGTTTTTCGGTGGCGGCGGCCTGGCGGCACCCACTGCCGATTTGAGCGGAAATGGCGATACCGACAATAATGTGTGGGAACTTCTTGAAAGCAATGGCTATGAAGTGCTCAATACCCGCGCCGATATCCTTGAACTCAAAAATGATCCCCAGGACAAGGTGGTCTGTATCAACCCCTGGCTCCAGGATGGTCAGGCCATGCCCTACGCCATTGACCGGCCCGGCACCAATCTGTCCCTTGCCGAGATGACCGATGTGGCGGTTGCAACCCTCATGGACGGGAAAAGAAGACATAAGAAAGACGGATTTTTCCTTATGGTTGAGGGTGGCAAGATAGACTGGGCCTGTCATGCCAACGACGCCAAGGCGGCCATCGGCGATATGCTCGACTTTGACAATGCCGTCGGTGTCGCTCTGGATTTTTACAAAAAACATCCCCATGAGACCCTTATTATCGTTACCGGCGACCATGAGACTGGCGGTATGACCATTGGTCACGCCACCACCGGTTACAAGGCCTATTATGAGAAACTTGTGCCGCAGAAGAACAGCTTCCAGTACTTTGACAGCGTCCTGTGGGCCGCCCATGAGGCCGACAATGAAGACGCTGTCTGCTCCAACTGGCAGGCTTCCGACAACATGGAGAGCGACGCGGCCCTGCGGACGATGCTGATCGACACCTTTGGCCTTGATTGGGCCACCCTCAATGACTACCAGAAAGAAAAACTTGAGGATGCCTATGACAAATCCATGTGCGAGGCCAACAATAACAGCACACCCGAGAACACCCTGCTGTACAGCGGTTATAATCCGATCACCGTTACCGCCACCCATATCCTGAACGAGAAGGCCAGCATCGGTTGGACCTCGTATTCCCATACCGGTGTTCCGGTCCCGGTTTTTGCGCAGGGACGGACGGCTTCACAGTTTGCCGGATTCTATGACAATACCGATATCGCCAAGCGTCTGGCCAAGGTCATGAGCCTTCCCGCCGTGCCCGTGGAGAAGTAAAATTGTCCGACGTGGTGAGCGGTCGCTCCAGATTAGTAGGCTGAAGACTGAAGACTGAAGACTGAAGGAAACAACAGACGGGTCGGCGGCCCGCTATCATCAGTCTTCAGCCTTGGGTTACGGGTGTCAGTCCGTTTTCGATCTATTCTTCAGGTGGCGTTGCATGTTGGAATGCGACGCCACTTTTTTTTATTTATTATCAAGGTGTTGTATGCCAAGTCTGCGAATCGAGTGGCTTTTCTCACTGATTATTGCTGCCCTTTGTGTTGTCCTCTCCTTTGTTGACTTCGTTCACATCCCGAGCGTCGAGCATGGGCTCCACAGCCGCGGCCTGATTACGGCGGTGGATAACAGCCAGGTGCACATGGATCTGATCATCAAGACCGAGGCCCAGTTCTTGACCGTGCAGCTGCTCGACGGCCCCTGCAAGGGGCAGAGCGTGACGGTGGAAAACATGTTGAGCGGCAAGATGGAGTTTGATGAATTCTATGAGCCTGACCGGATGATCCTGGTGGAATACGATATCAAGGACGGCAATGTCGCCCATGCCATGGCCCGTGGGTATTACCGGCTGCACTGGCAGGTGATGCTCATTGCCCTTTTTGTCGTTCTGCTGGTGGTGGTGGCCGGCGTGACCGGTCTCAAGGCCGCCCTCTCTTTTGTCTTCGCGGCGCTGGTGCTGTGGAAGCTGTTTTTTCCGCTGCTCCTGCGCGGTTATGCGCCCATTCCCACCGGCCTTGCCATCGTGTCCCTGCTCACCGCCGTCATTACCTTTTCGGTTGGCGGCTTGAACCGGCGCGGCGTCGCCACCTTTATCGGTTCCATGCTGGGTGTGCTCCTTACCTGCGGCCTGGCGGTCTGGTTCGCCAGGGCCTTTCATCTGCATGGCGCGATCCGGCCATTCGCCGAGTCCCTGCTCTATTCCGGTCACTATAATCTCAACCTGACCGACATCTTCATCGCTAGTGTCTTTATCGCCTCGTCAGGGGCAGTCATGGACTTGGCCATGGATATCGCCGCCTCCATGGACGAGATCAAGCGCAAGCATCCGGAAATCGGGATTGGCGAACATGTGCGCTCGGGCTTGCGGGTGGGCCGGGCTGTCACCGGCACCATGACCACCACCCTGCTTCTGGCCTATTCCAGCAGCCATATCACCATGTTCATGCTCTTCATGGTCAAGGGGTTGCCGGCGGCCAATATCCTCAATGCCCCCTTTGTCGCCGCCGAGATTCTGAATATCCTGGTGGGCAGCTTCGGCCTAGTCACCGTCGCGCCGTTTACCGCCGTTGTTGCCGGATTTCTCTACCGGAAAGGCAGCATAGACAACTGATTCGGAATGCGATGAGAATAATTCCCAAAAAAATTGATCGGAACAGGCCGTTTGCCTTGAAAATTACACCCGTTGCTGATACACTTTGTTTTAAATATGTGTATTTGTCCGGTTTGTTGTTGGGTGGCATGTTGCAACAGAAGAAGAAGGGGTCAGAGTAAAAGCACCTCTCTCTGGGGCCTGTAAAGAATTTTGTGTAATCGAAGAAATATGGAGTCGCATTTATTTTCAAAATTCCTGCAGCTAAAATTTCCCCCTGCCCCCCATTGATCAGGCCCCCGCGTCAAGCCGATGCTACAAGGGGAAT
>DYDL01000044.1:15099-19408 GCA_020717925.1 Desulfocapsa sp. | reverse complement strand
GGACCCCAGTCGGTGGTAGAAAAACTCTCGGAATCTCTGTTTCACAACCCCCTCGGATTTAGCCCATCTTGACCACCTTAAATGTGTATTCGTTGGACGACAACGACTTGCACGGGCGCTGTAGATACGAAAATCTCAGCTTCGTCGGAATTTAATACTTTCGGCTATCTCCTCCGGGTCGGCGAGCCCCTTCATTCTGAGGTTTTGTAAGATCGCGAGCTGGTCCTGGGTGGCCTCGGTTGCGGCGTAAGTCGGTTCGATGGCGTGGTCGGAGGTGATGAGATTCAGGCGGCAGCTGCGCAGCTGCTCGAAGCAGGCCGCGGCGCTGTGGGGAAGCTTGGAGTGGCGGAGGCGGCGCTCAATGGTGCGGTCGAGCAGGAGGGCCAGCATGCAGAGCGAGACGTGGGCGCGGACCTTGGCGTCGGTGTGGTGGAACATGGGCCTGAGCTTGACGACGCTCTTGATGGTCTGAAAATCCTTCTCGACGGTGTCCTTCTGTCGGTAGAGGCGGGCGATCTCGGCGGCGTTGTAAGGAAGTTCGGGATGGCCGACCAGCAGGACGAACCCGGCGTAGCGGACCCTGCGCGCCCAGGCGTCGGGGTCGAGCGTGAGGCGGACGTGTCGGTACGGTTTACCCTTGTCCTTGTCCTTGACGGTGGAGACCTGAACGTTGAACGCAGAGACGAGCTTCCAGCGGGCGATCTCGTTGTGCACCTCGACGCGGATGCTGTGGGGATCACGGATGTGGTCGGAGCGGCGGAGGCGTTCGTTCAGTTCGGCGACGTAGTGCTCGATCCGTTGGCGGCGACAGCGTAGTCGGCCGCGCTGCTCGACAAACATGCGGGGGTTGAAATAGGCCACGAGGCGGAGCGCGACGGTCTGCCTGCCCACGCGGCGCGGGGGCTTCCCGGCGGCGCGCACCGGGCGCATGACGTGGGCGTTTGCTTCCAGGAGGGCCCGCTGCTCGGCCTCGCGGTCGATCTGCGCGCACTGACGCAGCAGTCGCTCCGGGACGTACCCGAAGTCCCCGGCGAGGATCTGCTCCTGCAGTAGAGTCGGGAGCTTGAGCGTGTTCATGATCTGGGTGACGCGGGCCCTGGTCATGCCCTGCTTCTCGGCGAGCTCGCTCTTGTTGCGGTACTCCCCCTTGCGCAGGCTGTCGGCGAAAATGCGGGCCAGAGCGATGAACGAGGCGCCGCCCTCGAGGGTGTCCGGGTCCCAGGTGGCGCCGCTGAACTGATGCTGGGGCCGCTCGAACGAGAAGGTCCGCTCGCAGACGCCCAGGTCGCAGACGTAGAGCAGGTCGTCGACCTTCTGCAGCCCCGCCGCTTCGGCGGTGGTGGCGGCGACGGCCATCTCGCCCTGGAGGGTGGCCTCCGAGCCGACGGGGTTGAGCTCGCGGAACAGGCGGTCGGGGATGGCGTCGGTGTAGGAGTCGATCTCGCTGCGGGTGGTGGCGGTCAAGAACCGCAGGCCGCTGTCGACGAGTCTGGCGACGGACTTGGCCTGGCCCATGGCCCGGTCGCAGATCAAGGGTGCGTCGCCGATCCAATCGACGTCCTCGACCTGGTCGAGCATGTCCTGCATGCAGAGTTGGTCGCGGCGCTTGCCGGGCACGACCCGCCAACGGAGGGGGTAACCGTGCTCGTTGCAGAGCAGGACGATGCCGATCTTGTGGCGGTTGCTGAACCCTTCCTTGGTGCGGTCGCGCTGGGCAAGGTCCGGCCCGCGACCCGCGAACCAGGCGTCGGTCACGTCCATGAAGAGGGTGGCGAACAGGCCGTCCTTGCTCCGATAGCGCTGGACCAACTCGTCCTGGAGGGCGTCGCCGACGCGGTCCAGGGCCTCGAGGGTGCGGTGGATGCGGGTGTTGCCGAACTGCTTGGGGTCGATGCCCAAGAGCTCAGGCAGGGCTGTGCGGGGGAACCAGCGCTGGGCGTACAGCTTCGAGCCGGGGTCGGTGCAGCGGTGCAGGACCAGGGCGGCGATGACGTCCCCGGGCGCGACGGCTTCGTTCTTCTGGGGCAGGATGCGGTTGAACAGGCCGGGCAGCTTCCAGCGGTTCCAGGTCTCGAGTGCGACGGCCAGGTCGAGGTAGGCGAGGCTGGCGGTGATCCTTGCCTGCCACTCGGCGCGGGAGGGGTCGCCGGGCAGGACGAGGGTGGTGTCCTGGCGTGAGGCCTGCAGGGCAACGCGGAGGTTGGCGATCTCGCGGTCGGACAGCTGGCCCAGGCTGGCGATGACCTTGTGGCCGGGGACGCCGTCGTCGCGCCGGTAGCTCTCGACGAGCTGGGCGTAGTTGTAGACGTTGCCGCCGATTCTCTTGGTCGAGATGCGCAGATGCACGCTCGGGCCCCCTTGGATGGGGGGTATGGTATCACTCGTATCTACAGTGTCAAGGGTCTAATTACATATATAGGTGCATATCCGTCGCAGCGGCGCAACATCTTCGTGTCTACTAAATCGAGCGCGCAATCGGCTCATTGTGTTGCTGTATAATCAGTTATGGCGGAAGTAGTGTCGATAGGTGGTCAAGTTGGGATTTAGCAATGCCGTTCCCTTCGAACCCCAGCCGTATTGCATTAAAGGGGGGTATCCATCTGAGTGCGGCAACCCCTATCGTTTGGCATTGCGCCAGGGGCGGTCGGTCGCCGGTTTGATCGCAAGGGGCCCTGGGGCCACCCGGTGCTTGCCAGGCGGGTGAGGCCGCTTCCTCTTGGCGGCTGGGTTGACAACGAGCGACCGGTAGGTGACGGGCCCCACGTGGACCGCCTGCTCGAGAAGACGTCGAAAGAGGAGCCCGCGGAACTCCGAACGGCGTCGACATCCCGGCATATTTTCTCAACCGCACTCAGATGGATACCCCCCTTGCATTATTATGGGATGCCTTCTATAGTATCCACTCGGGGTCTGAATTGCAGCGGCGATCCGCAGGCGAACTTCACGGTGAGGCACGATGAGAAGGGCAAGACTTCTGGATGCTCAGCTCGGAAGGATGGGGATTCTTCCCTTCCTTGTCGCGCTCCTTGTCCAGATCGGGATGCCGCTTCTTTCTTCGCATCATTTGGTCTGCAACAGCGCCTCTTGCACGACGTCCTTTGCTGGCGGGTGGCTCGCAGGTGTTTCCGCAACTAGCGACACGGACGATGGAGTCCCACCCGCGAAACACGCCCCCCTAACCTGCCAGATTTGCCACTTAATCCTCGCTGCTCAATCGCTTCTTTCATCTGTCCCTGATGTCAACTGGCCGCTCGTGGATCCGCAAGCCAATTTGAGCCCGTGCGTGACGATGGAGCGTCCAGGGCGGATTCCCGCCGCTGCATTCCTGGCCCGCGCTCCTCCTCTCTACCCTCCTTTCTCGCTGGTCTGATTCTCGGACAACGCCCGGTTTGAGCCATCCAGCGCCGTCTAGCCACGAGCGGTATTGAGGTACTCGTTCGTGCGGCGTGCGCCGCGCGTTGATCGCATTGCACCACCTGAATTGAGAGGAGACGTCATGTTGCGCAGACTAAAATACATCCGTCCGTCTTCGATTTTGCCTTTTCTTCTGCTCCTGATGCTGGCCACCCAAGTGAGTGCGCAGCATTCCGAGGCTGACGGCCTGGTCCTGCGGATGGGTGGCGAGGACATCGTCACCGTCTGGCAGGGCGTTGTCACCGGTGAGATCGAGGTCCACCACGGGGAGTTCACCGGCCCCATCGACGTGTTCTTCCTCGATCCCGACAGCACGCTGTTCCAGCCGGACGAACCGGAGTTTTCGCTCGGTGCCGTGCTTGGCGACCCGGCGATGGCTGGTTACGAAGCGCTGTCGCAGTGGTCGTTCCGTCTCGAGGGTCTGGTCGAGGGCATGACCGACATCACCCTGTCGATCCTGCACGAGGGCCACGCGGACTTCACGAGCCCGCCGATCGAGGTCCATGTCGAGGAACATCATGCCGAGGCCGACGGCCTGGTCCTGCGGATGGGCGGCGAGGACATCGTCACCGTCTGGCAGGGCGTTGTCACCGGTGAGATCGAGGTCCACCACGGGGAGTTCACCGGCCCCATCGACGTGTTCTTCCTCGATCCCGACAGCACGCTGTTCCAGCCGGACGAACCGGAGTTTTCGCTCGGTGCCGTGCTTGGCGACCCGGCGATGGCTGGTTACGAAGCGCTGTCGCAGTGGTCGTTCCGTCTCGAGGGTCTGGTCGAGGGCATGACCGACATCACCCTGTCGATCCTGCACGAGGGCCACGCGGACTTCACGAGCCCGCCGATCGAGGTCCATGTCGAGGAACATCATGCCGAGGCCGACGGCCTGGTCCTGCGG
>DYDL01000044.1:0-14986 GCA_020717925.1 Desulfocapsa sp. | reverse complement strand
GTCGAGGAACATCATGCCGAGGCCGACGGCCTGGTCCTGCGGATGGGTGGCGAGGACGTCGTCACCGTCTGGCAGGGCGTGGTCACCGGCAATATGATCGTTCCGATCCATTTCGTGACTGAGCCGATCGAAGTGTTTTTCCTCGATCCCGACAGCACGTTGTTCCAGCCCGACGAGCCGGAGTACTCGCTCGGTGCAGTGCTCGGAGACCCGGCGATGGTTGGATACGAAGAACTGGCACAGTGGGCATTCCGCCTCGAGGGATCGGCCTTCGGCTCGACCCACATCAGCCTGTCGATCATCCACGAGGGGCATTCGGACTTCACGAGTCCGCCGATTTCTTTGACCGTGCAGGCTGTGACCGATGTCCCCGTAGTGGCGTCCGCCGGATTCAACGTTCTGCCGAACCAACCGAACCCGTTCAATCCGTCCACGGAAATCCGATTCCGTCTGCCGGCCGATCTCGCCGCTTCGGTGCGAGTGTTCGATGTGACCGGTCGCCAGGTGCGCACCCTGTTGGCAAACGAGGCCCGTCCGGCGGGGGAAAACTCCGTCATGTGGCACGGGGATGACGACAGCGGTCACGCTGTCGGCTCGGGGGTGTACTTCTATCGCGTCGACGCAGGCACTTACCACGGAGTCAGCAAGATGACTCTGTTGAAGTAGGCGCCAATCGCCAGATGCGGGGGCCGCGGCAGACCGCGAGGGAGCCGCGGCCCACGAAACGAAAGGTGACATGAACATGGCACGATTCAATCGCGAGGTGTGTCGGCCGCGCAGCCTGGGGTTTGTCGCTCTTGCGGCATTCGTCGTCTATTTGACCGGTTGCAGCGACAATCCCGTGGACACCAATAGTCAGCCGGTCTGTGATCACGTCGACGCCGATGGCCTGGTCATCGAGCACGATGCCGGGGGAACCGTCTCAGCGCTGGCCTCCCAATGGCAAGGCGATGTCGTCGGAGAGGTCGAACTGGACGAGGGCGAGTCCCTTTCCGACGTGCGGATCACGTTTCTCGATGCGGACAGCACGCGCATCGTGGTCGCGCCGGAATGCGTCGACCATACGCTTGGCTGGACCATTGCCGACACAAACGTCGTCCAGGCCAGGGTCCACAGCGGCGAACGCTGGTCCATCGACCTGGAACCGAAGGCGGCCGGCGAAACGACGATCCGCTTCCGTGTTATCCACGGAGACCACGCCGATTTCACCTCGCTACCCTTCGATATTCACGTGCATGACCATGATCATGCCGAAGCCGAGGGTCTGATCTTGCGGCGAGACGGGATTGATCTCGTGACCGTCTGGCAAGGCGATGTGACCGGACAGATTGAGGTCGCGGCGGGCGCGGAAACACGCCCACTCGAGGTGGTGTTCCTGGATGCCGATGAGGACGAGTTCACCCCCCACGGTGACGAATTCGCCTTGGGTCTCGTCATCGACGACAACGGGCTGGCGAGCCACACCGCGACCGGCGACTGGGAATTCACCGTGGGCGGTGTTGCCGAAGGATCGACCTCGCTAGCCGTCTCGATTATCCATGAAGGTCATGCCGATTTCACCGCGCCGTCGATTCCCGTGGTCGTGCTGGCCGCGGCGGATCAGCCCGAGGCCTTCGCGATCATGGAGGGTATGACGCATCTGGTAAGCTGGAACTACAACGGGGAACACGCCGCGTCGGCCGAAGGCGCCCTGTTACTGGATGTCGGCGCAGAGCGGACAGGCCTGACCGTGGAACTCCTCGGAGAATGGATCGAAGATCCGGGTCACGGGGGTTCGCATCGTGACGCGGTGTCCTTGCCGAACGGACGCTACCATCTCGAGTGGCAGGTAGCCGATCCGGCGGTGGCGACATTGGAAGCGGTCTCCGGCGAGCCGTGGCGCATCCGCGCGATCGGCGTGGCCTCGGGTACGACGACTGCCGTAGCGCGTTTGAAGGAGGGAGAGGCGACGATTCTGGAGTCCGGTCCCCTGCCGGTCGTCGTGGTTGCACCTGGCGCCGGCGACGCCGCAGCCGACTACTTCTTGAAGAAAAACGGAGTGCGGTTCGTGTACGTGGTTGATGGCCAGATCGTCGCCCAGCCGGCTGGATGCGCCGCCGCCGCTGTGGGCCGACTCGAAGTGGGTGTCGGCGAGGAGACGGATCTCTATCTCCTCAAGTACCTGGTCGCTGGCTGCGGCCAACAAGACGTGCCCGGTGGCAGGATTCTGACGTTCCGCGTCGCCGACCCGTCGATCGCTTCGATCACCGGCCACCCCACTCACTGGGCCGAGCGGACCGAATTTCACGTGGATGGACTGGCGTCAGGTGAAACGACCGTCGTTCTCTATCTGCTGAACGAATCCACACACGCGATCGAACTTGTTTCACCCGAGATCCCTATCGTGGTGTCAGTACCATGATCAGGGCGATACCCGGCGTTCTTGTGGCGATTCTCGTCTCGGTTCTTGTCGCTTCCGCGGCGTGGGCGCAACAGATCACCGGTACGGTGCGATCCGCGGACGACGGGGAACCGATTGCGGGAGCCGTCGTCCGGTTGCTGAAGACAGGGCGGTCCGTCACAACGAGTGCAGGCGGGCGGTTCAGCCTCGCAGTAGTCGGCGGCGATTCGCTCAGTCTTCGGGTGGAGCATCCGTCGTTCGTGTCGTGGGAACGTCGCGTCCGCCTTGGCGATCGAGAGATCGCAGTCGTGCTCGAGAGACGCCTGTATATCGCGGAGGAAGTCGTTGTCACGGCAAACCGCGAGACCGACAGCTTCGTCGAAGCTGACCCGGCCGCACGCCTCGCAGGGCCTGATCTTAGACGGCGTCTTGGTGGCACGCTGGCCGCGACCATGGCGGACCTCCCGAGCGTGGCGCAGCGCAGCATGGGCCCCGCGCCGGCGCGTCCGGTGGTTCGGGGACTTGACGGCAACCGTCTTTTGGTCCTGGAAGATGGCACGAGTACGGGCGATCTCTCGGCTTCATCGCCGGATCACGCGGTGATCGTCGAGCCCCTTCTGACCTCCCGTATCGAACTCGTGCGAGGACCGGCGGCCTTTCAGTACGGTTCCAACGTCATCGGCGGTGCCATCGATGTTCGGCGTGGAGCGCTCCCTGGCGGTGATATTGGCGGCTGGAGCGCCTCGGCCGGAACCCAGCTCGAATCCGTCAACGACGGTGTGGCGGGCCAGATCGGCCTGGTCGGTCGCGAGGGATCGTTCGTGTTCAAGGGCGACGCGGTGGGGCGTAGAACCGGAAACCTGACGACGCCGACGGGAGTGCTCGACAACACGTCCAGCGACGGCTGGGACGTGACGGCGGGTTCCGCTTGGACGAGCGATCGGTTCGAGCTGGCTGGCGCTGCGGGGCGGTTCGAGGCAGGATACGGTATACCGGGTGGGTTCATGGGCGGGCATCCCAATGGTGTCGACATCGAGCTTGAACGGTCGAGATATGACGGACGATTGCTGGCCCGGAACGTCGGCCTCGGGATCGATCATGTCGAGGCTCTCGGCAGCTACAAGCGCTACTACCACGAGGAGATCGAATCCACGGGTATCTGCGGGGTGTCATTCGGACTGGTCACCTACGACGCGATCGCCAGGGCCAAGGTGAGTGATGGCGGCTTCTTGGGGGGGGCGGTCTTCGGCGTTTCGGTTCAGCACCGGGATCTCGCCACGGCTTGCCTCAGCTTTCTGCCGCACACCGAGGAGCAGTCCATCGGTGGTTTCGGGTATCAATCATGGAAACTGGGCAAGTTTGATCTCGAAGGCGCGATGCGCTGGGACCGACGCGTGGTCACGCCGGCGCATGCGGACACCAATAAGGCGGGGATCATACGAACCAGGACGTTCGACGGATTCTCCGGCTCTGTGTCCGGAAACTGGCATCTTGGCGAGCACAACCGCCTCCGCGCCATCGTTTCGCGTACGTTTCAGGCGCCGGCCGTCGAGGAGCTATTCTCGGAAGGCCCTCATTTGGCGGCCTATTCGTACGAGATCGGCGATGCCGATCTCGGTGCGGAGCGCAGTTGGGGAAGTGAGCTGGAGTATCAGATTGGAACCGACCGTCTGTCGCTCGCTGTCGCCGCGTTCTATTACAGTATCGACGGCTACATCTACGCAGCAGACACCGGTGAGATCGAGTACGGACCGGGCGAAGAGGGCTACCTGTCGCGCTATCAGTACGCGGGACTCGACGCCGGCCTGATGGGAGCAGAGATGAGTTGCGGAGTTCGCGCCGACGACACGTGGTCGTTGCAGGCGACTGCAAGCCATGTTCGCGGCGAACTCACCGGCGTGAACGCGAGTCCGTTGCCCCGGATTCCGCCACTGTCCGGGCATGTCGACGTGATCCGCAAGGGCCGAAGCACGCGCGCCATCCTGACCGCGCGCGGCGCGGCGCGCCAAGAACGCCTTGGGGAGTTCGAGGAGCCAACGGCCGGATGGTTCACGTTTGATGCGAGCTACGAGTGGGAGTTGTTCCGTGGGGGCTGGTACCACACGATCGTCTTTCGGGGTGAGAATCTCATGAATCAGGAGTATCGCAATCACCTCTCTCGGATCAAGTCGATCATGCCTGAGGCGGGGCGAGGCGTGTCTCTGGTGTATCGCGTTTACTACTGAGGTCGAGTGGATCAGACACGGTGAAATGGAAGCGATCGTCCAACGTACCCGCGATCCGACGGCGACGAGACTGGACATTCCCCATCCTCCAGTCTATAACCGACCCAGGATAACGCCGGTGGGCGGGCGCCCGAGCGGGCACGTGATCCTGCCGACACCCGGGGAGACCGATTCCGTACCAGTGAAGGAGACGACATGAAGCGCGCGACCGCGATGATACTGGCTTGGGTGTTTCTCGCCGCCGCGGGCGCAAACGCGGCCCAGGCACAAAATGATGCGGAGACCCGGGACGGGGTCTTTATTCACGTGAGCCACGGCAAGGACGATTCCCACCGGCTGCTCATGGCTCTCAGCATGGCGACCATGATGTCCGGCGATCATCCGGTCCTGGTCTACTTCGATATCAACGGCGTCGAGGCCGTCCTCGCCGACGCCGAGGACGTCACCCACGCTCCCTTCAAATCGCTCCTGCAGCAACTCGCCGAGTTGCGCCAGCGTGGCGTCACGCTGATGGCCTGCCCGGGCTGCCTGAAGGCGGCAGGCAGGACGCCCGAGGACCTGGCGGAGGGCGGGCAAGTCGCGGACAAGTCCCGGTTCTTCTCCTTTACGACGGGGCGGATCGTGTCACTCGACTACTGATTCGTGACCTCGCCGGCCCCACTTGTTGGCGTCGATGTCACAAGACAGATTTCTTCAGCCGACACTTCGAACTGTCTCCGGGTAGGTAAACACTAGAGGTGTGACCGCCACCCGGAGACGACCCGTGCCAAACTCGACTGCCGATAACCTGACCCCGAAGCAGCGCCGCCAGGAGATTGCCGCCATCCTCGGCCGCGGCCTGCTCCGCCTAAGCGCCGCATGCATTGTGGAGCCCGCAGCATGCGATTCCGCGCCCGATTCCACCGCCCAGAAAGCCCTTGATGTGTCCGCGCCCGGCGACCCTCATGTGTCCTGGTTAACCGAGCCGAGAACATGAGAGGAGATGCACCATGGCGTTGAACATCGGGAAGGAAATGACCGCGCTCAAGCGCATGACGGTGCCGGAACTGCGGCGGAAGTACGCCGACGTCTTTGGCGAGGACACGGCCTCCCGCCACAAGGAGTTCCTGATCCGCCGCATCGTCTGGCGCGTGCAGGTCAACCAAGAGGGCGGCTTGTCCGAGCGCGCGCGGCAACGGGCCCGGGAACTGGCGGCCGAATCGGACGTCCGCCTGACCGCGCCAAGGCCGCGACCAGTGGCACCGGGTGGCGAGACGACCACCGCGCCCATCGAATTCCCCAAGGACGACCGCCTGCCCATGCCCGGGGCGATCATCACGCGCCGTTACAAGGACCAAACCATCGAGGTCCGCGTCCTGCCGCGGGGATTCGAATACGAGGGCGACATCTACCGGACTCTGAGCGCCGTGGCCAAGAAGGTTACCGGCACGCACTGGAACGGATTCAATTTCTTCAAGTTGTGCGAAACGGGGTGTGCCGATGGCCGGTAGGAAGGCGGACACCCCGGCGGTTCGCTGCGCCATTTACACGCGCAAGAGCACCGAGGAAGGGCTCGAACAGGAGTTCAACAGTCTCGATGCCCAGCGCGAGGCGGGCGAAGCCTGTATCGCCAGCCAGAAGGGCGAGGGGTGGGTCTGCCTGCCCGACCGGTACGACGACGGCGGTTACACGGGCGGCAACATGGAGCGCCCGGCGCTCAAGCGCCTGATGGCGGACATCGATGACGGTCGCGTGGACTGCGTCGTGGTCTACAAGGTCGACCGGATGTCGCGCAGCCTCCTGGATTTCACCCGGATCATGGAGGCCCTCGAAAAGCGCGGCGTCTCCTTCGTCTCCGTGACGCAGCAGTTCAACACGACTAGTTCCATGGGCCGGCTGACCCTGAACATCCTGCTGTCGTTCGCGCAGTTCGAGCGGGAGATCATCTCGGAGCGGACCCGCGACAAAATAGCCGCGGCACGCCGCAAGGGGAAGTGGTCGGGCGGGCGGCCGATCCTCGGCTTCGATGTCGATCCCCGGGGCGGCCGGCTGCTGGTCAATGAGGCTGAGGCTGCGCGCGTTCGGGCGATCTACGAGATCTACCTGGACCGCGAGTCGCTCATCGCCACCATCGCGGAGCTGGACGCGCGGGGGTGGGCCAACAAGCAGTGGACCACCAGGAAGGGCCGCGAATCCGGCGGGTCGCCCTTCAACAAGCACAGTCTCTACAGCATGTTGACCAACGTCCTTTACACCGGCCACCTGACCTACAAGGACGAGATTCACGACGGCGAGCAACCGGCGATCGTGGACGACGAGACGTTCCGCCGCGTCAGGCAGATCCTGGGGCGCAACGGGGCCACCGGCGGCAAGCACGTCCGCAACCAGTTCGGTGCGATTCTGAAGGGCCTGATCAACTGCGTGCCGTGCAACAGCGCCATGGTGCCGACGCACACCACTAAGCAGGACCGGCGCTACCGGTACTATGTCTGCGCGAACGCCCAGAAGCGCGGCTGGCACAACTGCCCGTCGAAGTCGATCCCCGCCGGCGAGATCGAGAAGTTCGTGGTCGACCAGGTGCGCGGCATCGGGAGCGATCCGGCGCTCCTGGCCGAGACGCTGGGCGGAGCGCGGGCCGAGGCCAAGGCGCGGAGCAAGGAGCTCGAGGCCGAGAAGTCGGGTCTGGCGCGCGAACTGGGGCGCCACAACGCTCAGATGCGCGACCTGGCGGGTTCGATCGGGTCGGGCGGCACAGCCACCGACCGCATGGCTGACCTGTTGGATCGCATCCGGGGGGCGGAGCAGCGCCTCGCTGAGATCAAGGAGGAGCTCGTTACCTTGGGGCGGGACCTGATCGACGAGAAAGAGGCCGCTCGCGCCATGGCCGCCTTCGATCCCGTTTGGGAGACGCTCACGCTGCGCGAGCAGGGGCGGGTGCTCCGCCTGCTGGTCCAGCGCGTTGACTACGACGGCGACAACGGGACGGTGGCGGTGACCTTCCACCCAGCAGGCATTGAGATGCTGTCGCGCGAGTACGCGGAGGAGAACGCATGACACGGCCGCTGAAGATCACGAAGGAAGTCCATTTCCGGAGCATGAAGCGCGGCAGGAAGGTGCTTCAGGAAGGCGTCAAGGCGACCGAGCCGACTCTGGGCAGCGTGCCGCGTGTCTCGCGCGTGATGGCGTTGGCGATCCACATGGCGGACCTGCGCCACCAGGGGGAGGTCGCCGACTACGCCGAGCTGGCACGCTTGGCACTGGTGACACGCGCCCGCATGACCCAGATCATGAGCCTGGTTCTGCTGGCGCCGGACATCCAGGAGGAGATCCTGTACCTGGCCCGCGTGGAAGGAAACCGGGACTCTGTCGCCGAGAAGATGGTCAGGCCGATCGCGGCGGTTCCGGACTGGCGGAAGCAGCGGGTGATGTGGCGGGCTCTAAAGGCGGGGCTTCCCGACTGACTCCCCCGCGCCCAGCAGTCTAACCTGTTGCCAATCAATGCTATAAAAAAATGCAGCGCCGGCATTGACACGTTGGTCAATGTTGACTATTTATTAAACGTGGACGGGCGGCGACATCCGACAGCCTGGGCGGCCTAACGAGGTCGTTCGGCAACGACGAGGAGGTGAGACTATGGCAGGAAACCCGGAGTTTGGGCAGCGGATTCGCGATCTCCGCGAGGCGAAGAAGGTGGTCGATCCCACTTTTTCCCTCAGGCAGTTCGCACAGAGAGTCGGTATCAGCGCCACGTTCCTGAGCAAGATCGAAACCGGAGAATTCGATCCGCCGAGAGCTGAGCACATCATCACGATGGCAACACTGCTCGAGGTCGATGCCGACGAGCTACTTGCACTGGCCGACAAGACCGACCCGGAGCTCGGTGACATCATCAAGTCCGAACCCAAGGCAATGGCAGACTTGCTACGGACGGCACGCGACCGCGGCTTGACCGTCGAGGATCTCGAACGAACCATACGGTACATGAAGAAGCAGTCCTGAGCGCAGATCGTGCAGGAGGTACGCATGGCGAGAGACAACAATCTTGTCCACGGCTCTGTCCACGGCTTTGTCCACAAGAAAACCATCGAAGCTGGTGCCCTGGTCTTGTTGGCCGAGTACGGGAGGAAGTATCATGTAAGTGTTCAGCCGCCGATTCCCGTCGAAGAGATCATCGAGGCCCATCTCGGCCTCACGTTCGATATCGAGGATCTCCCGCGGCTGTTGAACGTCCGCGATGTCCTGGGTGCAACCTGGTTCCGGTCTCGAGAGGTGAAGATCGACCAATCGCTCGATCCGACCGTATTCCCGTCCAAGCTGGGGCGATATCGGTTTACCGTCGCGCACGAGGTCGGTCATTGGGAGTTGCACCGCCAACTGTACCTGTCCGCTGAAGGGCAGGCGGCCATGTTCGCGGGCGCTGATCGCCCGGTGATCTGCCGGTCCAACGATAAGAGCCCGCTGGAATGGCAGGCGGATTCTTTCGCCGGATATCTGCTGATGCCGAAGTCTATGGTCTTCGCCCAGTGGGAAGCCATGCACGGCTCGCGGGGCCCGTACATCGCCGTCGACGAGATCGCAGGCCTGAAGGTCCGCTGGGGCCTCGGCGAGGACGAGCGGCCCACGGTCGAGGTGGCGCGGCAGATGGCGTCAGTGTTCCAGGTCTCGGCGCAGGCGATGCAGATCCGGCTAATTGATCTCGGACTGATCCGGACCGATGTGCCAGAGCCAGGGCTGTTCTAGTGAAATCCCTGGCCCCTTTTTTTCGTCCACAGTGTTTAGTGTTTAGTCCACAAGATACGCACACGTTGTCCCCAGGTCGCCGCCAACAGGAAGGATCCGCTATGAAACCTCCCAGGAAATCCACTCTCTTGCCCGCCCAAGCCGAGCTCGTCGGAATGATGCAGAAACTCAATTTCGGCATCATCGAAGGGCTCACGATCCGTGACGGCCTGCCGGTGCTCAAGCCTCGCCCCCGCGTTGTCCGGGACGTGAAGTTCGGCGCCGGCAACGGTCGTCGTCCCGAAGCCGGGCTCACCGACTTCGCCCTGAAGTCCAGCGTCCAGGAACTCATGGACGCGTTCGCCTCCCTCGGCAACGCGACGGTGCGTCGCCTGGAGGTCCAGCACGGCCTGCCCTTCCGCATGCAGGTGGAGGAGGTGACGTCCTGACCTGAAGGGCCAACCGCCCCGCTCCCATCCCTGACTGATCGTCACCAGACATAAAACCGGCCACAAGGTGGAGGTGCATGTGGGTGTCGCCGTAACGGCGAACCACGTGCGCCTCTGCCGCGCAGGTCTATGCGCTGCCTCGTGCGACACCCATGCGCCTCTCCGCGGCCTCAGGAGAGGTTCCGATGGAGAACGCAAAGCAGCGCATCCTCGACGGATACGCCCGTCAAGTCATTCGGCACAAAGCCAGGCAGTTGATCGGCAAGTACGGATTCACCCGCGACGACTACGACGACCTGCAACAAGACATGATGCTGGACCTGTTGCGGCGCTTCGCCAACTACGACCCCAGCAGGGCGGGCCTCAGCACCTTCGTGGCCCGCGTCGTCGACCGCAAGGTCTCCACCCTGATCCGCCACCAGCGGCAAGAGAAGCGCGACTACCGGCGGCATGTCTGCCCGCTGGATGCTCAGGTCGAGGACCAGGATGGCCAGCAGCGTGGGCTTGATGAAGTTCTCAGCCAGGACGCTTTCGACGAAGAGATCTCGCGTTACGACCGCCCCGAAGCCGAACGCATCGACCTCAGGCTCGACCTCTCGTTGGTGTTGGATGAGCTGCCCGAGGATCTGCGTGACCTCGCCCGCCGCCTGCAAACCCGAACAGTGGCCGAGATCGCCCGCGAACTCGGCGTGCCACGCAGCACGCTCTACGAAAAAGGCATCGCCCGCCTGCGGAAGATCTTCGAGGACAACGGACTGCGCGAATACCTGGGCGACTCCCGACACCTCGGCAAGGGACAGGGTAAGTAACTCACAGAGGGCGACACGCCCATGACCTCAAAAGAGGAAGCACGATGAACCGAGAAATCCACCGCTACGAGTTCGAGGCCACCGCGCCGGCCGACGAGATCGAGAGCACGCTGCTCTTGGCCGTGATGGCGGTCGAGGGCCTGCACGGCACCTCAAGGGTGCGGCTCGACGCGAAGTACTGCTTCGACGCCGAGAAGCACGCCTGCGTGATCGATGCCGACACGGTTGTCGGCCAGGACATCAGCCGCATCTTCACGGGCTTTGCCATCCGGGAGTTCGGCGAGGGGGCCTTCTCGGTCAGCCGCGCCGAGCGCATGCCCAAGACCGAAACGGAGGACCCCAACTCATGAACCTGCCTGACGTGTTCAAGCGACGCGCGTGGAGCGTCCAGGATCTGATCCTCGAACCGGCCGAGGTCTATCACGCCCAGGCCGGCAAGTACCTGTCCAGTCACCGGCTCGCGGACTTCAGACGCTGTCCGCTCTTGTTCCAGAAGAAGGCGCAAGGCCTGATCCGGGACGAAGACCGCCCGGCTTACGTCGTCGGCCGTGCCGCGCACGTCCTGATCCTCGAGGGCCGCGAAGTCTACGAGACTACCTACGCCTTTGGCGGGCCGATCAACCCGAGGACCGGCCAGCCGTTCGGCAGCCGCACGAAGGCCTTCCAGGACTGGGCGGACGAGCAGGGCAAGCCCGTGCTCGACGACGAGCAGGCGGCTCTGATCGAAAGCCTCAATGCGTCGGTGCAGGCCCACAAGCACGCCTCGGCCCTTCTGGCTGAGGGTGTTCCGGAGGGCGTGGTGCGGGCGACGTACTGCGGAGTGCCGTGCCAGGCTCGCCTCGACTGGCTGAATCCCGAGCTCGGGATCGTCGACCTGAAGACCTGCGAGAACATCGACTGGCTCCAGTCGGATGCACGCGCCTACGGCTACGCCCACCAGCTGGCCTTCTACCGATCCATGGTCGCCAGCGTCACCGGCACGAACCTGGCCGTCTACCTGATTGCCGCGGAAAAGCGCGAACCGCTGCGCTGCGGAGTCTGGCGGATCAGCGAGGAAGTCCTCGGGCTCGCCCAGAAGGAGAACGAGGAGGCCATCGCGCGCCTGATCACCTGCCGTGAGCGGGACGAGTGGCTCACCGGCTACGAGGACATCCGAGACTTCGACTGGGTGTGACGCCTGGCTTGGCCAGGCAAGGCAAGGCGAAGCCTGGCGGGGCTTGGCACGGCAAGGCAGACCCGGACGGCCGGGATGGACAGAGGATCGGGAGCGGGCGGAATGGCGTGACGTGCTGTCGCCCGAGCGCGTCGGGACTCCCTGGGTCCGCCCGCTCCCACGTCAACCCCAACCGAAAGGAGAACGGTCGTGAATCTCTTGCAGCAAGTCACAAGCGGACGCAGTCCGGCCCCGAGGCGGGTGATGATATTCGGCACCCACGGCGTGGGCAAGTCCTCGTGGGCCTCGTGCGCGCCGAAGCCCGTGTTCATCCAGACCGAGGACGGTTTGGGTGAGATCAACTGCGCCAAGTTCCCCTTGGCCACCACCTTCGATCAGGTCATGCAGGCCCTGTCGGATCTCTACACTGACGCGCACCCCTATCGAACCGTCGTGATCGATTCACTCGACTGGCTTGAGCGCCTGATCTGGGCCGACGTCTGCCGCAAGCGGAACGTCGAGAGCATCGAGGAAATCGGCTATGCCAAGGGATACGTGTTCGCCCTGTCACAGTGGCGCGAGTTCATGGAGGGGCTGTCGGCGCTGCGCAACGACAAGGGCATGACGACGATCCTGATCGCCCACGCCCGGATCGAGCGCTTCGAGAACCCCGAGACCGATAGCTACGACCGCTACGTGCCGCGACTGCACCGTCTAGCGTCGCAGGTCCTGCAGGAGTGGTGCGACGAGGTCATGTTCGCGACGTTTCGAATCTACACGCGCCAGATGGACGAAGGCTTCGACCGCAAACGCAACCAGGGCATCGGCACCGGGGAGAGGATCCTGCGCACGGTCGAGCGTCCTGCCCACGTGGCCAAGAACCGCCTCAGTCTCCCCGATGAGTTGCCGCTGGACTGGAACGTCTACGCCCAGCACATGACCCCCGCGCCGGCCGACGGGCCGCAGAGCGGCAAGAGCAAAGGAGCGAAGTAGCCATGGCGAATCTCGGAAATTTCGATGCCAACAACGTCGAGCCCGCGACCGATTTCGAACCGATTCCGGCCGGCAAGTACCTGGCGGTAATCGTGGGCAGTGAGATGAAGCCGACGAAGACCCGAGCCGGCCACTATTTGGAGCTGCAGTTCCAGCTTCTCGATGGGCCCTACAAGAACCGGCTGCTGTGGTCCCGTCTGAACTTGGACAACCCGAACCGCCAGGCGGTCCAGATCGCCCAGGGCGAGTTGTCGGCGATCTGCAGAGCGGTCGGGGTGCTGCAGCCCAAGGACTCGATCGAGCTGCACAACCTGCCCCTTCAGATCACGGTGAAGTGCAAGAAGCGGGACGACACGGGAGACATCACGAACGAAGTCCGCGCCTACACGCGGAAGGACGTCGTTGTGGGCGTGCCCCAGCAAGAGGCATCCAACACCCCACCCTGGGCTCGTCGATAAGCATCTATCTCTCTTCGCGCGGCACGGCTTGCCCGTGCATGGCTTGGCACTGCAAGGCCAGGCACGGCGATCCAAGGCAAGGCCAGATTTCGGACAGGAGAACCGAGACATGAAGACGGTCGAAATCACGATCGAGGGCACGACCCCTCTCATCTGCAACCGTTTCACTGACGCGGCGCAGATGGCGGCAACCGCGGGTAACCGACTCTCGTCCGTCGGCGAGAAGGGCAGCCCGCACGACCAAGCTCAGCAGCGGCTGTACATCGGCCACGACGGCAAGCCCATGATCCCACAGCCGAACCTCTTCCGCTGCCTGATCGACGGTGGGCAGTTCTTTAAAGCGGGCAAGAGCAAGATCACGACTCTGAAGACTTCGATGATCCCCGCGTGCGTGGAGATCGAAGGCCTTGAGCTTCCGATTCAGCACCGCGAACCGTGGTCAGTCGATACCCGGGCGGTCCGCATCCCCTCGACCGGTGGACGGATCCTCTGCCACCGACCCTGCTTCTACGACTGGCGCCTGAGCTTCGGGCTCGCCGTGGACACGGACATGCTGTCACTCGTTCTCATGCGCGAGATCGTTGATGCGGCGGGAAAGCGGATCGGCCTGGGTGACTTCCGGCCTGCGTGCAAGGGGCCGTTCGGGAAGTTCGTCGTGGTGGAGTGGGCCTAGGGGAGCGGCGCGGTATTGCCCGGCAAGGCCAGGCTAGGCTATGCGAGGCAGGGCGTAGCAATCCACGGCAAGGCAAGGGGACTCGTGATTGAACTAGAGCTGCCATACCCGCCTTCAGCCAACCACCTGTACCGACGCGTGGGGTCCAGGATGCTGATCAGTCGCGAGGGGCGCAGGTTCCGTCAGCGGGTCTGCGCCATCCTCGCGACAACGGGGGTTCGGCAATTCGACGGGCCCATTCGGCTCCAGATCGAAATCTACCCGCCCGACCGAAGGCGGCGGGACGTGGACAACGCGCAAAAGGCCATTCTTGATTCTCTCCAACACGGCGGGCTTTACCGGGACGACAGCCAAGTTGCGAAGCTAGAGATCGAAAGGCTTGGCGTCGTGCCCGGTGGGCGGTTGCTGGTGAGGATCGAGAATTACCGGTAGCCAGAAATAGCGGCGGGGCATTGCCAGGCTCTGCGTTGCTTGGCAGGGCAAGGCGTGGCAAGGCAAACCAAGGCGAGGGATCTTACGTGATGGAGCTGCGCCCATATCAGCACGAAGCGTTGGACGCGATCTACCGCCATTTGCGGGAGAGGGATGACAATCCAGTCTGCGTGATTCCAACAGCGGGTGGTAAAACGCCCGTTATGGCCACTCTGTGCCGGGACGCAGTGGAACGCTGGCATGGCCGCGTTCTGATCCTAGCGCACGTGAAGGAGCTCCTCGAGCAAGCACGCGAGAAGCTCCATCTCGTGGCGCCGCAGATGTGGATGAAGACTGGGGTGTATTCCGCCGGCCTGAAGAGCCGGGACACAGCCCAGCCGGTCATCATTGCGGCCGTTCAGTCGATATTTCGGAGGGCGTGTGAGCTCGACCGTTTCGACCTGGTGATCATCGACGAGGCGCACATGGTGCCACCTGACGGCGAGGGGATGTACCGGACCTTTCTCGACGACGCCCGGAAGGTAAATCCCAACCTGCGGGTGATTGGGCTGACCGCGACGCCATTTCGGATGAAAAGCGGGATGATCTGCGCGCCAGAGAACGTCCTGAACCACGTCTGCTACGAGATCGGTGTGAAGGAACTGATCGTCCAGGGCTACCTCTGCCCGTTGATCACCAAGGGATGCGCTCAGCCGCTGGACACGTCGGGCCTGCAT
>DYDL01000246.1:2903-3713 GCA_020717925.1 Desulfocapsa sp. | reverse complement strand
CCCTGGTCTACCGGGTCGCGCATTTGGTGGAGAGCGGCGTGGCGCCGGAGAAGATTCTGCTGCTCACCTTCACCCGCAAGGCGGCCGAGGAGATGCTCTCCCGGGCCAGCGGGCTCATGAACGACTCGGTGCGCCACGTCACCGGCGGCACCTTCCACGCCGTGGCCAACAAGCTTTTGCGGCGCTATGGCTCAGTCCTCGGCTTTGCCCCGAACTTCACCATCCTCGACCAAGGGGACTCCGAGGGCATCATCAACCTCATCAAGTCCTCCCTGGGTCTGGGCGCGGCCGGCAAGCGCTTCCCCAACAAGCACACCATTGTCGCCGTACTCTCCAAGTCGGTGAACCGCTCCATGGCCCTGACCGACCTGCTGGACGACCAGTACCCGCATCTGGTTGATTTCAGCACTGACCTGCGCCGCATCAACGAGGACTATAAGAAATTCAAGCTCGAACACGGCCTCATGGACTACGACGACCTGCTGGTTAACTGGCAGCGGCTGCTCTCCGACGAGTTCGGCCTGCGGCCGACCATTGCCGGGCTCTTTTCCCACATCATGGTCGATGAGTACCAGGACACCAACCAGATACAGGCGGCCATCGTGCGCGGCATGGCGCTCGGGCACCACAACGTCATGGTGGTGGGCGACGACGCCCAGTCCATCTACTCCTTCCGGGGCGCGGACTTCCGCAATATCATGGACTTTCCGTCCATCTTCCCGAAGACCCGCATCATCCGCCTGGAGGAGAACTACCGCTCCACCCAGCCCATCCTGTCGCTCACCAACGGCATCATTGCCCAGGCCGCGG
>DYDL01000246.1:0-2855 GCA_020717925.1 Desulfocapsa sp. | reverse complement strand
CGGTGATCCACGGAGCGCGCGACGAGTCCGGCCAGGCCCGCTTCGTGGTCGACCGCATTGCGGCCCTGCGCCGGCAGGGCACGCCGCTTGCCGATATGGCGGTGCTCTTCCGTTCTGGCTTTCACTCCTACAAGCTGGAGCTGGAGTTGACCAACCGCCAGATCCCCTTTGAAAAGCGCGGCGGGCTCAAGCTCACCGAGTCGGCCCATGTCAAGGACGTCATCGCCTACCTGCGGGTGGTGACCAACCCGGAAGACCGCCTCTCCTGGAACCGTATCCTGCTGCTGCTCGACAAGGTGGGGCCCAAGACGGCCAGCACGGTACTGAACGCGGTGCGTGGCGCCGACGACCCGGTGGCGGCGCTCAAGGCCTATCCCGCCGGCCCGGGCTGGAAGCAGGGTTTGCACAGTCTGGCCGAAACCCTGGCCAGCCTGCACGATCCGGGGTTGACGCCAAGCGGCCAGCTAGACCTGCTGCTGGAATATTACCGGCCGGTGTTTGAACGTATCTATTACGACGATTATCCCCGCCGTGGCCGAGACCTTGAGCATCTGCGCACCATTCTCGCCGGCTACGACACCCTGCAGCACTTTATCGACGACACCGCCCTGGAACCGCCCCAGGCCGTGCTTGACGGCACAGCGGATTACGGGGCCGGCAACGACCGCTTGATCCTCTCGACGATCCATTCGGCCAAGGGGCTGGAGTGGGACACGGTCTTCGTCATCCATTTGGCCGAGGGCACCTTCCCCTCGCCCCAGTCCTTTCAGCCCGAGCAGCGCGAGGAGGAGCGGCGGCTGCTCTACGTCGCCGCCACTCGCGCCAAAAAGCGGCTCTATCTCACCTATCCGCGCGAGGTCATGTCCGTGGACCGCAGCTATCAGCACGGCGCCCTCACCCCCTTTCTGGCCGGGTTGCCGGCCGGCCTCTACCGGGCCGAGGGTGGCGGCGATTTCGTCGGGAGAGGGATGGATTGCGGTTTCGCGCCTCCTCGTTTTTCAGCCCCGGGCGGCCGTTCGCAGCCACTGGTGCGTCAGCAGGGCGGCGACGCCGACGGCTTCCCGGTAGGGGCCGAGGTGCGTCACAACTTCTTTGGCCTGGGCACGGTGCGCGCCATCGCCGGCCCTCGCACCGTGGATGTCTTCTTCCCCAGGCATGGCATGAAGACCCTGCATCTCGACTACGCCAAACTGGAACGGCTCGCCCCATGAATTACGAGCAGGCGTGGCACTATCTCGACGATCTGCAGTTCTTCAAGATCAAGCTGGGGTTGGACTCCATGGCCCGTTTCCTGGACGGGGTGGGGAACCCCCAGGCAGGGCTGCGTTTCGTGCATGTGGCCGGCACCAACGGCAAGGGCTCGGTGGCCATGGACCTGCTTACCATCCTGGCCCGGGCCGGCTATCGGGTGGGCCTCTACACCTCGCCGCATCTCTCCAGCGTGCGCGAGCGTTTCCGGATCAACGAGGAGTTTATCTCCAAGCCAGAATTCGCGGCCCATGCCAGTCGGATCCACGACTCTTTGGCCGGGCAACAGATCACCTACTTTGAATTCACCACTGCCCTGGCCCTGCTCTGGTTCGTGGAACACCAAGTCGATCTGGCCATTCTCGAGGTTGGCATGGGTGGCCGGTTGGACGCCACCAACGTGATAAGGCCACTGGTTTCGGTGATCACCAACGTCTCGATGGACCATGAAGCGTATCTGGGAAATACCCTTGGTCAGGTGGCCATGGAAAAGGCAGGCATCATCAAATTTGGCGTGCCGGTGGTGGCCGGGGTGGCCAATGACGTGAGCCGCACCGTGGTTGAGCGCACCTGCCGGTTGCGCGGGGCAGTGCTCTATTTGCTGGGACGGGATTTCACGGTCAACGTTGACGCTGGGAACGCGTGGAATTACCAACCGCTAAGGAGAACAGGGCAAGAGGTGGCCGGTTTGCGTTGCGGCCTGGTGGGCGCGCACCAACAAGCCAATGCCGCCGTGGCCCTGGCAACCCTGGAGGTTCTGGAGCAGCAGGGCCTAACGGTGCCGGAAACCGCCATCCGTCAAGGGTTGGCAGCGGTGCGCTGGCCGGCCCGGCTGGAGTATATCTTTCTGGAAGCGGATGATTCAGGCGGGTTCGGCCTGCCGGTGGCGTGTCCATCTGGCACCGGTTTGGTGAGTCCCGGCCTGCGTAGGTTTTTGATCGACGGCGCCCATAATCCGGCCGGGGTGGAAAGCCTGGCCCTGACCCTGGAAAAGGAGCACCAGACTAACGGTATCATTCTGGTCTGGGGAAGCATGGTGGATAAGGATGCCGCCAGCGGGCTGGCGAGGTTGTCCCCTCTTTGTCGGGAGTTACTGCTTACCAGGGTGGCGGGTGAGCGCGCCGCGGAGCCGTCGGCCCTGATGGAGTCCATGTCGCCGGCCATGCGGTCTAAGGCGCGCTGCGTGGTCCCGGTGGCCGAGGCCTTGCGCCAGGCCGTGGAACTGGCTGGGCCGCACGATCTGGTCTGCATCGCCGGTTCCCTTTATTTGGCAGGGGAGGTCCGCCAGCAACTGCTGGGCGGGGTGGTGGGGGATGACTGAGCAAGACTTTGGTTTTGACGGCGTGGACGAGGCGGCGATCCGCCGCGAGCGCGACAAGGCGCGGGATCTGCGGAAAAGCGGCTGGTGGCGCAACAAGTTGGCCCAAGGGGTCTGCCACTATTGCGGGCAAAAGACCCCGCCCGGCCAGCTCACCATGGACCACGTCGTTCCCTTGAGCCGGGGTGGAATGAGTACCAAGGCCAACCTGGTCACCGCCTGCAAGGAGTGCAACAACCGCAAGAAGACCATGCTGCCCATGGAGTGGGATGAGTATATGACTCCATCT
>DYDL01000043.1 GCA_020717925.1 Desulfocapsa sp. | reverse complement strand
CCTGGATGTCCATCGACGGGCTGATGGTCTGCACCACCTTGCCTAGGGAGTAATCACCGTCATTGACGAAGCGGCTGAGCAGGTTGTTCGCGTTGGTGGCCAGAACCAGGCGGCGGATCAGGCCGGGCAGCAGGCGGCGGGCCACAAAGCCGGCGAAGATGTCGCCGAAGTTGCCGGTGGGCACGCTGAAATCCACGGCCTCGGCGCCCGTCTCGTGGGTGACCCGCAGGGCGGCGTATACATAGTAAACCACCTGGGCCACGATACGCGCCCAGTTAATCGAGTTCACCGCGCCCAACTGATACTTGTCTTTGAAGGCCAGGTCATTAAAGATCTCCTTGACGATGGCCTGGCCGTCGTCAAAGGTGCCGCGGATGGCCAGGTTGAAGACGTTGGCGTCCGTCACCGTGGTCATCTGCAACTCCTGGATGCGGCTCACCCGCTGGTGGGGGTGGAGGATAAAGATGTTGATCCGCTCCTTGCCGCGCACCCCGTAGATGGCGGCACTGCCGGTGTCGCCCGAGGTGGCGCCCAGAATGTTCATGCGGCCGCCCGACTTTTTCAGGAGGTATTCAAAAACGTTGCCGAGGAATTGCAACGCCACATCCTTGAAAGCCAGGGTTGGGCCGTGGAAGAGTTCGAGGATGTGGAGGTCGTTGTGGCGCACCACCGGCGTGATGTCTGGATGGGTGAAGGTGGCGTAGGAGCGCTGCACCAGATCCAGCAGGTCATTGGCCGGGATGTCGGTGGCAAAGAGCGAAAGCACGGCAAAAGCGAGGTCGGGATAGTTGAGCTTGCGCCATTGGCCGATAGTCTGCTGATCGGCTTGGGGCAGGGTCTCGGGCAGCAGCAGGCCGCCATCCGTGGCCAGCCCCATCATGACCGCTTCGGTAAAGGAAATGGGTGCGATCTGACCGCGGGTACTGATATACCGCATGGGAAATTCTCCACTGCAAAAGGGCCTGGTTGCCGCCCGGGTTACAGTTCGTAGGTTGGGTTAGGCCTTGGCCGTAACCCAACATTACGGTGCCATGATGTTGGGTTACGCTTCGCTAACCCAACCTACTATTGTCGCAAAAGTTATGACTCACTCGATAAGGTTCGTTCCCGTCATCTCCACCGGCTGCGGCAGGCCCATCAGGGCGAGGACCGTGGGCGCGATGTCCTGGAGCGCCCCGCCACCGCGCAACTGCCGGCCCCGGTGGTGGTCACTTACCAGAATCAAGGGCACCGGATTGCAGGAGTGGGCGGTGAAGGGGCCGCCGTCCTGGGGATCCACCATGATCTCGGCATTGCCATGGTCAGCGGTGATCAGCACCACCCCGCCGTCCCGGGTGAACCTCGCCACCAGCCGGCCGACGCAACCATCCACCGCCTCGCAGGCGCGGACCGCGGCCGCCATGACGCCGGTGTGCCCCACCATGTCGCCATTGGCGAAGTTCAAAACCACCAGGTCATAGTGCTCCTTGTCCAGGCGGCTCAGCAACTCCTCGGTTACCAGCACGGCGCTCATCGCCGGCTTCAGGTCGTAGGTCGCCACCTCCTTGGGCGAGGGGATGAGCACCCGATCCTCGCCTGGCATGGGCTCCTCCCGGCCGCCGTTGAAAAAATAGGTGACGTGGGCGTACTTCTCGGTCTCGGCGATGCGCAGTTGCCGCAATTGGCGCAGACTGACCTCCTCGCCGAGGATGTGGGTAAGTGACACGGGCGGAAAAACCACCGGCAGATGAAAATGCTTGTCATATTCGGTAAAGGTGACGCAGTGGGTCAGCTTTGGCCGGCGACGCACCGGAAAACGGTCGAAGGCCGGATCAATCATGGCCTGGACCAGTTGCCGGGTCCGGTCGGCGCGAAAATTGAAAAACAGCACCGCATCCTGGTCGTTGATGGTTGCCACCGCTCCATCCGGGCCGGTGATGAGGATGGGGGTGATGAACTCGTCGGTCTCGCCCCGACGGTAAGCCTCCTGTACCGCGGTCACCGGATCACTGGCACGCTGATCGGCCTCGCCGTCCACCACGGCCTGCCAGGCCCGCTCCACCCGTTCCCAGCGATTGTCACGGTCCATGGCATAAAAACGGCCGCAAATCGAGGCAATCCGGCCAGCGCCGATAATCCCGAGTTGCTCCCGCAGCAGGGCGATGTAGCTGGCGCCGCTGGTGGGCGGCGTATCCCGGCCGTCCATGAAGGCGTGGATAAAAATCCGGCGCAACCCTTGGGCCGCAGCCATCCGCACCAAGGCGACCAGGTGATCGATATGACTGTGCACGCCGCCGTCGGAGACCAACCCCATAAGGTGCAGGGCGCCCTGATTGTGCCGTAACTGGCTCATGGTGGCCAAGAGCGCCTCGTTGTTGAAAAGGCTGCCATCAACAATGGCCAGGTTGATGCGGGTCAGATCCTGATAAACGACCCGGCCCGCGCCGATGTTGAGGTGACCGACCTCGGAGTTGCCCATCTGCCCTTCCGGCAGCCCCACGGCGCCGTTGTGAGCAACGAGGGTGGTAAAGGGATAGTTGGCCATCAGTTGGTCCATGTTGGGGGTCCGGGCCACGGAGATGGCGTTGCCTGGTCCGGGCGCACCATGGCCCCAACCATCCAGGATCATCAGCATCACCGGCACCACCTTGACGCTCATGCCTTCTCCTTGTCAGCGCTCACCGCGACCCGGGGCGCATCATGCCACAAACCTTCCAAATCAAACAACCGCCGCGATTCAGCATAGAAGATATGGACCACCACGTCCTGGTAATCCAAGAGAATCCAGAGACCCTCCTCGTACCCCTCGGCATTGGTGCTCTTGACCCGTTTGCGCGACAGGGCCTCTTCCACGGCCGCGGCCAACCCTTGCACGTGCCGGACGGAACGGCCGCTCATGATGACAAAATAATCAGCAATGGATGATATGGCGCGGACATCCAGAATGAGCAGATCCTCGGCCTTCTTAGCAAGTGCGGCTTGGCTTAAAAGCCTGGCAAGCTCCAGACTGGTCCTCGCGACATGGGCATTGCTAACGGTTTTCATTCACTCTCCAGCATAGATATTTCCAGGCCAGGACAAGAGACCTATGGGACAAATGGGACCAATGGGACATATGAAACTTACCACCTTCAACGCAGTACCTCAGCCTCAATCATTGAGCTTTCATCTCTCTTCGAAAATACCGGCTTTACCGCAAGCACGCCGCTAACGCAAGGAAAATGGCGACTGGCAGCGGTTTTGCGGTTTGACATATACGTTTTGTGCAGTATAATCTCGCCGCGAACCAATCCATATAAAAATTTTGCATCAGGCCAGGGATGACCCCCCGCCCTGGCCAGCAAACCTTGCCCCTCTTAAGGAGCCGTGCATGAAAGCCTCTCTTAAATGGAAAATCGGCCTGCTGGTCTTTCTCTTCATCTTTGGCGCCATGACCGTTCTGCCCTCATTCTACAAGAACGTCCCGGCCTGGTGGCACAAATATCTCGCACCCCAGGGGTTGCGTCTCGGCCTTGACCTGCAGGGCGGCATGCACCTGGTTCTCAAGGTTGACCTGGAAAAGGCCATTGCGAACTCCCTTAGCCTGGCGGCCCAGGAACTGAAGGAGTCCTTGGCCGAAAAACAGATCACCCTGGTGCGCATCAATGCCGGCGACCCCAGGACCATGAATTTCACCCTGCCCAACACCGGGGCCCTGGCCACGGTCCAGGATATGGTGAGCAACCAGTTCCCCAATCTCGACATCACGGTCCGGGCAGAGGAGGGCACCTTCCCCCGCATCACCCTGGCCCTGAAGAGCGAGTCCATCGACTTTATCAATAAAAACGCGGTGAACCAGAGCCTGGAGATCATCCGCAACCGCATCGACCAATTTGGCGTGGCCGAGCCCATCATCATCCGTCAGGGCGAGGATGAGATTGTCGTCCAATTGCCTGGCGTCAAGGATCCTGACCGCGCCCTTTCCCTCATTGGGCAGACCGCCCAGTTGGAGTTCAAGCTGGTTGACGACTCTCCCGGGGTGGACCTGGGCGCGCTGATGCAGCAGGCCACCGAATCCGGCAAGTGGCACCGGGACGACGACATCTCCAAGTTGAACCTTGCCCTGCAGGGCAAGCTGCCGGCCGGCACCGAGATCAGCTTTGAAAAGGAGGTGGACCCCACCACCAAGGTCCAGCGCAAGCAGCCGCTCCTGCTGAAGACGCCGGTGCTCATGACCGGCGACATGGTAAAGGACGCCCAGGTACGGATGGGCGGCACCTTTAACGAGCCCTACGTCGGCCTGGATCTCAACGCCCGCGGGGCCAAGGTCTTTGGCCAGATTACCGAAAAGAACGTCAACCGCCGCCTGGCCATCGTGCTCGACAAGAACGTCAAGTCAGCGCCGAATATCCGGGAAAAGATCATGGGCGGCAGCGCCCAGATCAGCGGCAACTTCACTTACGAAGAGGCCGCTGATCTGGCCATCGTGCTGCGGGCCGGCGCCCTGCCGGCGCCGGTGTCCATTGTCCAGAACCTGACCGTGGGCGCCTCGCTTGGCCAGGACTCCATCCGTGAAGGCCTCATGTCCGGCATGTTCGGCGCCATTCTGGTGGTCATCTTCATGCTCTACGTCTACCGGATGTCCGGGGTCATCGCCAATATCGCCATGGTGCTCAACATCGTTCTGCTCCTCTGCGGCCTGGCCATGATGAACGGCACCCTCACCCTGCCCGGTATCGCTGGTATCATCCTCACCATCGGCATGGCGGTGGACTCCAACGTCCTTATCTTTGAACGCATGCGGGAGGAGTTCGCCATTGGCAAATCGGTTAAGTCAGGGGTTGAGAGCGGTTTTGAGATGGCACTGTCCACCGTGGTCGATGCCCATGTCACCACCCTGATCACCGCCCTGGCCCTCTTTCTCTTCGGCACCGGCCCCATCAAGGGTTTTGCCGTCACCCTCTCCCTGGGTATCATTTTCAACCTCTTCACCACCCTCTTCGGCACCCGGGTTGCTTACGACTTCTTGCACGCCAAGCAATGGCTGAAACCCCTCAAGTTCGCCAAGCTGATCGGCGCCACCAAGATCGACTTCATGGGGCTGCGCAAGATAGCCTTCACCTTCTCCGGTATCATGGTGCTCCTCGGTCTGGTGGCCTCGGTGCAGATTTACCGCGGCCATGCCAACATGGGCGTTGACTTCTCCGGCGGCACCCTGCTCCAGTTCCAGGCCGTTGAGACCTTTGCCCTGGAAGACGTGCGCCAGATCATGAAGACCAACGATCTGGCCGACCTCGAACTGCAGGAGGGCAATAACAACCGCCTGATCGTCAAGCTCAAGAAGTCTGAAGAGGTGGTCGGCAATATAACCGAGCGGGTCACCGAGCTGCTGAACCAGGCCATGCCAAGCAAGAAGTTCAGCCTGGAAAACCGCGCCGAGATCGGCTCCTCGGTGAGCGGCTCCTTACGCGACAAGGCGGCAAAGGCCATCGTCATCTCCATGCTCGGCGTGCTCGTTTACCTGGCCATCCGCTTCGATTTCCGTTTTGGCCTGGCGGCGGCGGTTGCCACCTTCCATGACCTGCTGGCAGTACTGGGCATCTGTTATCTGCTTAACATGGAGATCACCTTGCTCATCGTTACCGCCCTGCTTACCCTGGCTGGTTATTCCTTGAACGACACGGTGGTGGTCTTCGACCGCATCCGCGAGCACCGGCGCAAAACGCCGGACTTGAGTTTCCCCGAGATCATCAACCTGTCGGTCAACGAGACCCTGAGCCGGACCCTGGCGACCTCCTTTACCGTCTTTTTGACCCTGGTGGCCCTTTACTTCTTTGGCGGCGCGGTTATTCACGACTTTTCCTTCTCCCTTCTGGTCGGCGTAATCTTTGGCACCTATTCCTCGATCTTTGTGGCCAGTCCGTTGCTTTGCATAGCGCGCAAGGAGACGGCAGACCATTGAGATGGAAAAGCGACCCTTCCCGCACCAGGTGCGCCAACTGGCGCCGGACGACTCCTTTCAATTCCGGTGCCACGCCGGCATGCCGTGCTTCAACGAGTGCTGCCGCCTGCTGGAGCTCGCCCTTTCGCCGTACGATGTGTTGCGCCTGAAAGGCGCCCTGGGAATCAGCGCCAGGCAGTTTTTAGACCAATATGCGGTGGTGGAACAAGCGGACGAGGCCGGTTTTCCGCAAGTCTACCTTGCCATGCTGGATGACGGCCGGGGCAGTTGCCCATTCGTGACCAAGCAAGGCTGCACGGTGTACGCCGACCGCCCCGCCGCCTGCCGGACCTATCCCCTGGGCCGGGGCGCCTTCCGTACCGCCAGCGGCGAGCTCAAGAACATCCATGTGCTGCTGAGCGAGCCCCACTGCCAGGGAGGCCATGAGGAGCAGAGTCAATCCATCGGTGACTGGGAGGGGGAACAGGGTCTAGCCCTCTACAACAACTTCAACGACCAGGCCATCGCCATTCTGCACCACGAGCGGATGCGGCAGGGCATGGAGCCCAGCGCGGCCCAGCGGCAAACCTATCTCGCCACCCTTTACGATCTGGATGGTTTCGGCCAGAGCCTCCTCCAGGAAGGCGCCAAAGCCGGCCATGGCCTCTCGGCCCGGGAAAAACAGGATCTGCTCGCTGACAGCAGCGCCCTGCTGGCCTTTGGTTTCAAATGGCTGAACCAGGAATTATTTGATGCAGGGGAATAGTCTGAAGGTATTGAAGTAGACCGGTCCGACGTGTCCGACAGGCCCACACTAACAGACTACACTCTAACCAACCTATTTACGGGAAGTACTCCACCATGGCATCGAAAGTAAAGGCAATCGTCCTGACCGGTTACGGCACCAACTGCGAGATGGAGATGGCCCATGCCTGCCGGTTGGGCGGCGCGGAGCAGGTGGATATCGTCCACCTGAGTGAATTAAGCAGCGGCGCCTACTCGCTGGATCAGTATCATTTCCTCAACCTGCCCGGAGGCTTTCTTGACGGCGATGACCTGGGCGCCGGCCAGGCCGGGGCGCACCGTTGGAAATACGCGATTGTCAAAGGTAGCGGCGAGAGGCTGGCTGACCAGTTGCTGCGCTTCATAGGCGACGGCAAACTTATCCTCGGCGTTTGCAACGGCTTCCAGCTCATGGTCAAAGCCGGCCTGTTGCCAGGCTTTGACCAGGACTACACCACCCGCAGCCTCAGCCTGACCCATAATGATTCCGGCCGGTTCGAGGACCGCTGGGTCACCCTCAAGGTGGACAGCGACTCGCCCTGCGTATTCACCCGGGGGCTGGACACCCTCTACTTCCCGGTGCGCCATGGCGAAGGCAAGCTCGTGGCCCAGGACGAGGCCACCATGGACCGCCTGCGCCAGGCCAAGCTCATCGCCCTGCGCTACGTGGATCCGGTCACCGGTGAGGCCACCGAGACCTATCCGCTGAACCCCAACGGCTCCCCTAACGGGATAGCCGGCATCTGCGACCCAACAGGCCGCATCTTCGGCCTCATGCCCCATCCCGAGGCCTTCCTGCACCGCACCAACCACCCGCGCTGGACCAGGGAAGAACTGCCAGAGGAAGGCCAGGGTTTGCAACTGTTCCGCAATGCGATAAGTTTTATCCGGGCCAACCTCTAGGAAGGGCAGATGACGACCGGCGACCCAGAACCAGGCGGCCAGGCCATCATCGTCACCGGCGCCAGCAGCCAGATCGGCCGCTTTCTCCTCCCCCTGCTGGCGGCAAAAGGCATGCAGGTCCATGCCATCAGCCGGAATCCGCCCGCTTGCCCGCAGGCAACACCATCCCGCATCATTTGGCACGGAATCGACATTAACGACCGGAGTACCTCTATCACCATCCCGGCCTTTGCCCTCATTCACCTGGCGCCGCTCGTTACCCTGCCGCCCCTTATTGCCACCCTGGCCCAACTGGGGGTTAACCGGATCATCGCCTTTGGCTCCACCAGCCGTTTCAGCAAAATCCACTCAACCAGTCGCCAGGAACAGGAGCAGGTCAAGGGTTTTATCGATGCCGAGCAGGCCCTGGCCAAGCAATGTGAACGGCTTGACATCGGCTGGACCCTGCTCCGGCCCACCCTGATTTACGGCTGCGGCCTGGATAAGAATATCACCAACATCGCCCGCTTCATCAGGCGCTTTGGCTTTTTCCCCATGGTAGGACGTGGCATCGGGCTGCGGCAGCCGGTCCATGCCGAGGATCTCGCCCAGGCAAGCGTGACCGCCCTGGAGCGGCCCAATGCTCGCAACAAGGCCTACAACCTGAGCGGTGGGCGCACCCTCACTTACCAGGCCATGGTCGAGACCATCTTCCACGCCCTGGGCAAAAAGCCACGCATGATCCACCTGCCGCTTGGCGTGCTGCAAGGCTTCCTAGCTGGCCTGAGGCTGCTGCCGGGCTACGGCTATATCACACCGGCCATGGCTGGCCGCATCAACGAGGATCTCTGCTTCGACCACCAGGAGGCCACCCGGGATCTGGACTTTGAGCCCCGCCCCTTTGCCCGGGACCAGGTGACCTTGATCGCCACCAGCAGCCCAGCAGGAAACTGTTCATCATGTCCACCAAACTAAGCCGCACCGACCAGAGACGCTTCACCCTGTTCGTCATGGTGATCGTGGCCGTGACCATCGGCCTGCTCCTTTTTTCGCCCTTTGGCATAAAACGCGCCCTGGAGACCAGACGGCAACTGCAAGAAGTTAAGGAAGAAAACAGCCGCCTCATGGAGCGGAACGAGGCACTGAAAAAGGAGATAACCCGACTGGAAAGGGACTCCGCCTATCTGGAAAAGGTGGCCCGGGAAAAGCACGGCCTGGTCAAAAAGGGGGAGATAATTTTTGAGTTCAAGGACAACAAGCGCGTCAAGCCTGAAGCTGAATAATTGTTGGAGCTGAAGGCTGAAGGCTCAAGGTACTGACAAACGGTATAAACGTCTTAGCCGCTGCTATTTCGCGCGGCCATATCCTCCAGGATCCACTGCACCGCCGCGTGCAGATCCTCGGCCACATATTGGGGCTGAACAACTTCCGCTGGGGCCAGGTAAAGCAGGTCGCCGCGGCCGTAGCCGGTCAGCACCAAGACCCCGGTGGCGCCGCAGTTGTGCGCCGCCTTCAAATCAGTCCAGCGGTCACCCACCACGTAGGAGGCGGAGAGGTCGAGCCCAAATTCCCGGGCCGCTGCGTCAAACATGCCGGTCTTGGGCTTGCGGCAATCGCAGGCGCGCCGGTACTCCTCCACCTTGGCCTCGGGATGATGCGGGCAAAAATAGAGGCCATCGACCTTGGCACCCTCCCGGGCCAACTCATCCTTCATCCTTGCATGCACCTCATCCACCAGGCTGACCGGAAAATAGCCGCGACCAACGCCGGACTGGTTGCTCACCACCACCGCCGCCACCCCGGCCTGGTTGAGCAGACGGATGGCACGGGCCACGCCGGGCAGAAGATGGAAGCGGGAGAGGTGGTTGATGTAGCCCATCTGCTCGTTGATGGTGCCGTCTCGGTCAAGAAATACCGCGGGCCGCATGGGGTTGTCCTCCAGTCAGATCGTAAGGCCGGGTCAGCCGGCCAGAATACGGCGCACCGGCTCGAAAACCTCGTCCACCCCGAGATCCAGCATGCAGCGAAAATCGGTGGCGCAGTCGGTCTTCAGACAGGGGCTGCAATGAAGATGTTTCTGCACCACCACGGCCCGCTCCGAAAATGGGCCCGTGGCCACCGCATCGGTCGAGCCGAACAGGGCCACCAGCGGGGTCTTAAGGGCCGCGGCCACATGCATGAGCCCGGAGTCGTTGGTGATAAAGCACTGACAGCGGCCGATCAGGGCCATGGCCTGGGCCAGGGAGGTGCGGCCGGTGAGATCAATGGTTTGACCGGGTGCACCTGCCGCGATGGCGGCCGCTGCCTGCTGGTCGGCCGCCGTGCCGAATACCAGCAGCTTAACGCCCAGCTCCCGGACCAACCGGCCACCCAGTTCAGCATACCGCTCAGCCGGCCAGCGTTTGGCCGGGCCGTAGGCCGCGCCAGGATTAAGCCCCACCAGCGGCCCGGGTCCGTGGTCAAGAACAAACTGCGTGGCCCAGTTCTCCGCCTCCACGGGCAGGCGCAGAAAAAGTTCATCCAGGCCAGGTTGCAGGCCGAGATCTTTCATTAGACCCTGGTAATAATAGACCTGATGCAACTGCCGCCGCGCCCTGGTGAGCCGCACCGCATGGGTGAGCAGCAACCGGCGGCCATCGCGGCTGTAGCCGGCTCGCACCGGAATGCCGGCCATTCTGGCAAGCAGGGCCGCCTCAAAGGCGTTCTGCAGGAGGATAGCCATGTCGAAGCGTCGCCCTGCCAACTCCCGGGCCAGCCGACGCATGCCAGCAAAGCCCTGATGCACCCCCCTCTTCTGGTAAAGGATGATCTCGTCCACATGCGGGCTGGCAACAAAGACGTCGGCCACCCACGGCTGTACCAGCACAGAGATACGGGCCTCGGGAAAATTCTCCCGCACGGTACGCACCGCCGGCGTGGTCATGATGGCATCGCCGATCCAGTTGGTGGACCGAATCAGGATATTCTTGGGCTTGAAGCTAAGCAGTGACATGCAGAAGGCACCTTGTTGGTTGGCAAGAGCGGTACAGTCTATTGCGCTGGCGGTGAGCGTCAAGTTTTTATTGTTTACGCTCGCCCAAAAAAAGAGAGAATGGTTATCCTTTGTGCCCCTCTTTCAAAGGGAAACAAGGTTAAATCTAAGCAAACAACGTTCCCCAGAGAGCCCTCCAGATGCCCTCCAGATTGACGTCTAATGGCAACTGCAGTATCATTTAAATATCAGCTTCACGCCAAACAGGTGGCAACTGTATTCTTGCATGGAGGACAGAATGAAGCATAAAGCGTTTGTTGTTTTGCTAGTTATGTGCTTGCTGATTCCGGCCAGCAAACTTTTTGCGGAAGATTTATTTTATTTTAGTGTCCTGAACCAGCGGAGCCCGGAACTAATTGCAAAATACTGGAACCCTATTCTCGAATATGTTTCGACAAAAAGCGGCGTACAACTGAGACTTAAGATTGGTAAAACAGCACCTGAAACGACTGCGATGACGGTCGCGGGAGAAGTACAATTCGCTTTTACCAATCACCTGTTCACACCAGAAAGGACGAAATTGGGATGGCATGTGATTGCCCGCCAGGACACGGCAGGCATTCAAGGCACTTTCGTCGTCCTTGCAAGTTCTTCGATAAAAACCCTTGATGACTTGAATGGCAAGCGCATCGGGTTTCCGTCACGCGAGGCTTTTGTGGGGTACTGGGTGCCGATGGATGCACTGCTAAAAAATAATATCAAGGTGGATTCCGTGTTCGCCGGAAATCAAGAGGGGGCAATGGGACAGTTGAAGTTCGGCAAAGTTGACGCGATAAGCGTGAACGACGCCGTCATGAAGGATTATGCCGCACGGGAAAATGTCGCCTACCGCACTATCTGGTCCTCGGGAAAATTTAACGACTTATGCATCATGTCGGCCCCCACCGTCCCTCCCGCCATGGCAGAGGCAGTACGCAAGGCCTTT
Organism: Desulfocapsa sp.; assembly: GCA_020717925.1. Lineage (GTDB taxonomy): Bacteria > Desulfobacterota > Desulfobulbia > Desulfobulbales > CG2-30-60-27 > CG2-30-60-27. The sequence continues at coordinate 8,056 of DYDL01000043.1, read as the reverse complement.
ACCGAGATGTCCAGCAGCCAGGAGGGTAGGCAAGTTCTCGAAACCGCCGCTGCGAATATCAATCTGAAAAAAGTCGTGGGTTTTGTGGAATCGGATGACAAGGAATACGATAACTATCGCAAATTCTACTTGGACACGCTGGTGAGGGAATAACGGTAATGGGCGCTATTATTAGCGCATTAGGCCGCTTGAGTTTATTGCAGCGGGTCTTGATTCCCGCCGTATTGGCATTTTTGACCGTCTACCCCCTTTCCGTTTATTTTTCCAGCCAAGCCCAGATGGAGTTTTACCAATCCGCCATTGCCGACGAAACTTTACTGATACTCGACACACTGGAAAAACAGACCGGCGAGCAGGTGGTGATAGGTGATTACACAGTCATCAACGCTATCTTACAGGACAGGGTCAAAAGAGGCCTTTTCCGCAGGATCGACTTCACTGATTACGAAGGGCTTACGCTGGTAGCGCAGCGGCAGGAGCCCCTGTCCCTTTCCCCTGCATGGTTCAACAAATGGCTGCATCTACCCGAGCAGCCCATCACCAGGAAGGTGACTATCGGCGGGAGATTGTACGGGACGATAACCGTAGCACTCTCCCATGTTGAATTTCAGAATAAAATATGGAAAAGCGTCGTTAACCAGACCGGTCTGGCCCTATTGGGAGTACTGGCGTTTTTTGCGTCTGTTTCGCTCATCCTTAAATACAGCCTGATGCCCCTGCGAAACGTGCACGAGGTCGCCCACCAGGCTGCATCCGGCGATGTCTCCGCGCGCGCGCTCGCAACATACGAAGGCTATGCTCCCGAAATCAGGGAGGCAGTAAGGATGTTCAACGAGGCCGCGGCAACTATAGATATACATCTAAGGAAGCGAATAGAGGCATTGCTCCTCATGCTTAACGAACACCGGAAGGCCATTGACTCGTCAGCAATCGTCTCCGAATATGACCGTCATGGGGACATCATTCATGTTAACGACAGGTTCTGCGAAGTCAGCGGTTATTCAAAAGCAGAACTCGTAGAGAAAACATTCCAGTTACGCTGCCTCGCCGCCAGTTCACAAAATGCGCCCACATTGGAGGAGGTGATGCGATCTGGCCAGACATGGAACGGAGAACTGAAGATTGTCAACAAACACGGGCAGAACTACTGGGTCGAAAGCACTATCAACCCCATCTTGGATGGAGAAGGCAACATTGAGAAGTTCATCTCGATCGACATGGATATTACCGAGAGAAAAAATCAGCACGACAAACTGGAGAAGGCATATACCGATCTGAAATCCGCCCAATCCCAGATTCTCCAGCAGGAAAAAATGGCTTCTATCGGCCAACTGGCGGCGGGTGTCGCCCATGAGATCAACAATCCCACTGGTTATATATTGAGCAATCTCAATTCACTCAGGAAGTATTCGCTAAATCTTACCGCCTTTGTCAATCTACAAACAGAGGCCATTGAGAAACTGGCGGCACGCGGGGGAGAGGAGATTAAAGCCGTGTACCAATCGTCCGCGGAACAGCGCAAAAAGCTGAAGATCGATTATATCATGGCTGACATCGGGCAGCTCATCGACGAATCACTGGAGGGCGGCCAGCGGGTTAAACAAATCGTTCAAAACCTGAGGAGTTTCTCCCGCATCGACGCGACGGAATACAAGCCATCGGATATCAATAGGGGCATTGAAAACACTCTTGCCATTGTATGGAACGAACTTAAATACAAGGCAACTGTCATCAAGGAGTACGGTGATATCCCATGCATTAGATGTAACATCGGACAGTTGAACCAGGTCTTTCTGAACATCCTAGTAAACGCCAGCCATGCCATTGAAACACAAGGAGAGGTCACGGTAAAAACCTGGGCAGATGAAAACAATATTATGGTCTCCATTGCGGATACAGGCTGCGGTATCCCGGCTGACCAAATTACCAGGATTTTCGAACCGTTTTTTACCACCAAGGACGTTGGCAAAGGGACTGGCCTGGGCTTGAGTATTGCTTACGATATCATCAAGACACACAACGGACAAATAGCAGTGACAAGCGAGATGGGCAATGGAACAACGTTTACGATCACAATACCGATTGTTGTATGACCTGGCCATCTTCGAGTTAGGTGTTTTGCCGCTTGCGCTTGCGAAAACATATCAGGTAAAAACTAGGAAAGCCGTGTTTGAGAAGAACCTTAGCTTGTTCCGTTATGCTTATGCTGTTGCCGTTGGGATGTTACTCTCTTCATCTATCGCATTGGCCTGTCCGGAAGGCCAGTATGAGGTATGCTTCGGCCCCTGTGTCTGCGTAACCAACTCTGCCGAGCTAGGCCAAGGGGATACTTTTCCATTTCAAGAAGAAGCCATGCAATTAGCCGCGCCTGCACTGCAAGCATGGCTAATTCAATCCAGAAATGACGCAATACGCTCTAACACCAGTCCCATCCCAACGAATATTCGAACTATCCTGCTGCGTTGGTATAGTGCAAAACTTCTGGACAGCGTCCGCTACAAGGTCGGGGATAATGGGATACTCAACACTGCTCACACCTTGATGCAGAATGAAAATGTAGAGGCTGTAACCCTGATTGATCTAATCGTTTTTCGGAACCAAACAGATGCATTAAACAATGTTGCTCTTTGGGCACACGAGATGCAACATGTTAAGCAGTTTGCCGAATGGGGCGTTCGAGATTTCTCAATCCGCTACGTCCATAATTTCAATGAGGTTGAGTCTCCGGCATACGAAATACAGTCAAAGGTTGCCGTAGCGAGGCGGGGTCGGGCCGTGCCAACCAATTAATATTGAGAGGAATATCAGACCATGAATCCATGATGTCGGCAGGCAACCCGACAATCACCAATGGAGGCCGGATCTGGCCTCCATTGGTGATTTGACAGCGGAAAAGAGGGAGTTAATCCTGATCCTATTTTGCCAGGGATTCGATATACTTTTTCATTGAACGCATTTCCGCGGTACGTCCGTTAATTTTTTGCCCCTTCATCTTCCCGACAATGCAGTCATTGATCATCTTGGCCCGGCCAGCGGCCTTGCCCGCCTTTTCCATACCTTTGCCACCGGCATGGCAACTGCCGCAGCTCTTGCCGATGGTGGCGTTGCCCAGCTTCGGGTCATTAAACAGCTTCTCCCCTTGCGCCACCGAGGATTCCCCAGCGGTGGCCGCGCCAGCGAAGCAAACAACCAGCAGCATGGCGCCCAGCACGAATCTCATCTGTTTCATCTTCGTCCTCCTCATTTTGTGTTAATCCAAACAGTATATTGCCGCCGAGATCATGCTAGTAGAGACGGTTAATCATTGCAAGGAGATTGTTATGGCCTTTATAATTTTTTTATGCAGAGGCATTAAATAGACATTCATTTAACACTTTACCTCTCTGCAAATAAGGATTATTTGCTATAAACAGAGGTTTTTTACAGATAGGTATATTTAAAAATATTAGTAACGCGACGTTTGCGTTTAGCAGGAAACAGAGGAACCAGCAGCGATGACATGCCACACCTAATATATACTCATTATTATCAGAGAATAGCGGACAAGACAGCCCTTGTCCGACTTGGCTTACAAGCACTGATTGCCAAGGAAAGCGGAAGGCGCCTAGCCGGATTGGCGGGCACTGAAAAGAATTTGCAAATGATTCCTCGCGGAAGAATAGCGAGCAGGTGACATGATTCTAGTTGCTACGTCAGTCTGGATAGAACATTTACGATACAGGGACTATCGGACTTGCAGCACTCTTAAATAACGGCCAGGCAGGAAGTGCAAGGGCATCACACCTCAGGCCGCATGCAGGCCGAGCGCACCACGGCCCAGTTCATCCCGCAGCCGCGCCACGTCCTCATTAACGATGTAGTCATCGTAAGGCATCATCCGGTCGATGATCCCGCCGGGCAGGATTTCGACGATGCGGTTGGCCACGGTCGCGACAAACTGATGGTCATGGGAGGCGAAGAGCACTACCTCGGGAAAGGCCATGAGTCCGTTATTGAGGGCGGTGATCGATTCCAGGTCCAGATGGTTGGTCGGCTCATCCAGGATGAGGGCATTGGCGCCGGAGAGCATCAATTTCGACAGCATGCACCGCACCCGCTCACCGCCCGAAAGGACACTGGTCTTCTTCATCGCCTCTTCGCCGGAAAACAGCATCTTGCCCAGGAAACCCCGGGAAAAGCTCTCCCCTTCCTTGGGCGGGGCAAACTGTCGGATCCACTGCACCAGGTTCATCTCATTACTGAAATAGTCGCTGTTCTGCTTCGGGAAATAGGAGTTGGTGATTGTTACCCCCCAGCGGCAGGCACCGCTGTCCGGGGTCAGTTCGCCGGCCAGAATCTGGAAAAGCGTGGTCCGGGCCAAACTATCGGGTCCGACAAAGGCAATCTTGTCACCCTTGTTGACAGTGAGGGAGAAATTGCCGAGCACCGGGGTGCCGTCAATCTCCTTGCCAAGCTCGGTGATCTCCAGGATGATGTCGCCGCATGGCCGCTCCGGCTTAAAGACAATGTAGGGATATTTTCTTGAGGAGACCGGCAGATCCTCAATGGTGAGCTTCTCCAGGAGCTTTTTTCGCGAGGTGGCCTGCTTGGCCTTGGAGGCGTTGGAACTGAAACGCCGGATAAAATCCTGCAACTCCTCGGCCTTGGCCGTGGCCTTCTTGTTCTCGTTCTGCCTCTGCTGCACGACCAGTTGACTGGCCTGGTACCAGAAATCATAGTTGCCGACATAGACCTGAATCTTGCCAAAGTCGATGTCCGCGATGTGCGTGCAGACCTGGTTGAGGAAATGGCGATCATGGGAAACGATGATCACCGTGTTCTGAAAGCGGTAGAGAAACTCACCCAGCCAGGCGACCGACTGCAGATCCAGATGGTTGGTGGGTTCGTCGAGCAGGAGGATATCCGGGTTGCCGAACAGGGCCTGGGCCAGCAGCACTCGCACCTTCTCGCCGCCATCCAGTTCCTTCATCTTACGCTGGCGCAGCTCCTCGGGTATGCCCAACCCGCTCAACAGCACCGCGGCCTCGGACTCCACCTCATAACCGTTCATCTCCGCGAATTCAGACTCCAACTCGCCGGCGCGGATACCGTCGGCCTCGGACAATTCACCCTTGGCGTACAAGGCCTCGCGCAGGGCCATCACCTCGTAAAGCCGGGCATGGCCCATAATGACCGTATTGCAGACCAGTTCCTCGTCAAAGGCGAACTGATCCTGGTTAAGTACCGCGATCCGCTGGCCGCTTCCGACCAGGACATCCCCTTTGTCCGCCTGACCCGTACCGGCCAGGATCTTCAGGAAGGTGGACTTGCCGGCGCCATTGGCGCCGATCAGGCCATAACAGTTTCCTGGCGTGAACTTGATGTTGACGTCCTTGAAGATAACCCGCTTGCCGTAAGCAAGGGCAATGTCTACTGCTTGAATCATGATGGTCTCTAATACTCTGAAAGGGTTGCAATCGCCACCGATGATGGCGTCGTAAACAGACCCCGGGGCGGGGGTTGATGGCGTAAAAAAAGCCCCGCGCAAGGCGGGGCTTTCAAGTCGATCAATGACGGGTATTACAGGCGGTGCACATTCGCCGCGGCCGGGCCCTTGGCGCCGTCGACCACATCGAAGCGAACCTGGTCGCCCTCGGCCAGGGACTTGAAGCCCTCGGCGATAATGGCGGAGTGATGGACGAACACGTCCTTGCCGCCTTCTTCCGCGATAAAACCAAAACCCTTAGCATCATTAAACCACTTCACTGTACCTTCTGACATCTTGTACTACTCCTTGTATGCTGGGCTCCCCCGCAAGGGAACCACTTGATAAGATGCCGGACCATCACAGGACAGCCCGGCGGGCAGTACGTTTGTTTGCAACAAAAAAAAGCCGCACGTCCTCAAGTTGAGGAATGTGCGGCTGTCTTCTTAGTAATCATGTTACAAGCAGGTACTGCACAACTGAAAAGCACGATACCCGGTTTCCCCTGACTTGGCAAGAGATAACTTTGCCCCTGTGCCGTCCGGACGGAACGGGCAACCTGCCATGCAACTAGTTAGCCAATGATTCTATATACATCTTCAGGGAACGCATCTCAACGGAGCGGCCATCGAGCTTCTGACCCTTGAGCGGCCCGACGACGCACCGGTTGATCATGGCGTCAAGGTCGGCGCGTTTACCCGCCTTTTCCATACCCTTGCCGTTGGCATGACAACTGCCACAACTCTTACCGCTGGTGGCGCCGCCCAGCTTGGGATCATTAAACAGCTTCTGACCCATTTCCACCGAGGACTCCTCGGCAATGGCGACAGTGGTGAAAAAACCGGCCAGCAGGATGGTACCAAGCATCAAACCTTTCCGCGTCATCTTCTTCCTCCTCATTTTAAGTTTACACAAACAGCCAATTGTCACACTTATCAATGCTAGGGGAAAAGAAGTGATTTTGGCAAGGGTTTTGTCCCGCCCTGATTTTTCGTGGCGCTTGCGGCTGTTTTATGCCAACCAAACCCTTGGTCAGCAGTTGAGCAATTCCGTTGAGTGCGTTATGGTATTAACTTGGCCCGAGTTATTTGACAAACGGTCCGGCCCGCCCCTGGCCCGGACCATGAACTATTGCGGTGAAACACATGCCCCATGTCCAACAAAAAAACGGCTACTTCGGCAACTGGGGCGGCGCCTTTATTCCCGAGGTGCTGCATCAGACCTTCCAAGAACTGCTGGCAGTCTATGAAGCAGCGCGCCAGGATCCCGCCTTCTGGCAGGAGTATGAGGCCCTGATGGCCACCTACTCCTGCCGACCCACCCCGCTTACCCACGCGGCCAACCTCTCGGCCCTGTTTGCGGGAGCGCAGATCTTCATCAAGCGCGAGGATCTGAACCACACCGGCGCGCACAAGGCCAACAACGTCATGGGCCAGGGGCTCTTGGTCAAACGCATGGGCAAGAAGCGGGTGATCGCCGAGACCGGCGCCGGCCAGCACGGCGTGGCCACCGCTACCATGGCGGCCAAGTTCGGCTTTGCCTGCACCATCTACATGGGCGAGGAGGATGTGGCCCGTCAGCGGCCCAATGTCTTCTGGATGGAAAAACTGGGCGCCACCGTGGTACCGGTTACAACCGGCAGCAAGACCCTGAAGGACGCCATCAACGAGGCCTTCCGCGACTGGGTGTCCAACGTCGACACCACCCACTACGTGCTGGGCACGGTCTGCGGCCCCCACCCCTTCCCCGAGATGGTGGCCTGGTTCCAGTCGATCATCGGCATGGAGGCACGGCGGCAGATCGTCACGCAGTTCGGCAAACTGCCGAGTCGGGTATACGCTTGCGTGGGCGGCGGCTCCAACGCCATGGGCATCTTCCAGGGCTTCATGGCGGACCAGGTGGAACTGGTCGGCGTCGAGGCTGGCGGCCATGGCCTGGAGAGCGGCCTGCACGCGGCCAGGCTGGCGAGCTCGGACGCCTCGCCGGGAGTGGCCCAAGGCTACAAAACCATGTTCCTGCAGAACAGCGACGGCCAGATGCAGGACACCCACTCGGTGGCCGCCGGGCTGGACTATGTGGGCGTCTCGCCGATTCTTACCGACCTCTGGGAAAAGGGAAGGGTACGCTTTGAATCGGCCACCGATGCCGAGGTTTTGGCCGCCCTGGAACTCACCATGCGGCGGGAAGGCATCATCCCTGCCCTGGAATCCTCGCACGCCTTTGCCCAGGCCTTCAAGGAGGCGCCACGGATGGGCGCGGACGAGGCGCTGATCATCAACATGAGCGGCCGAGGCGACAAGGACATCTTCACCATTGCCCACGCCTTCAACGACCCCTCCTGGAAACAATTCATCATCGACAAGGGGGCCGCTTATGCATCTGGAAAATAACCTCCGCCAGGCCATGGGGCAGAAGGACATCCTGCTCATGACCCACATCGTCCTGGGCTACCCGTCTTTCGCGGTGAACCGCAAGGTGATCGCGGCCATGGTGGCAAACGGCGTGGACCTGATCGAGATGCAGATCCCCTTCTCCGAGCCCATGGCCGACGGCCCGGTGATCGTCAAGGCCAACCAGGACGCCCTGGCGGCC
>DYDL01000042.1:12722-19595 GCA_020717925.1 Desulfocapsa sp. | reverse complement strand
GCCACGGAAGATAAAGGAACTTATTCGAGATCTTGAGCACGCGGGTTTCGTTAACCGTGGCGGTAAAGGCAGCCACCTCAATTTTAAGCACGCAAGCGGCACAAAGATAACGATTAGCGGCAGACCCGGGGATGACGCCAGATTGTATCATGAAAGGGATGTGGAAAAAGCCCTGCAGGAGGCGGCAAAATGAAACCCAGTGACCGATATCTGAAGATCGTGGAATGGTCAAATGAGGATCATTGTTATGTGGGTACTTGTCCCGGTCTCATGTTGGGCGGAATTCACGGAGATAACGAAATCCACGTCTACAAAGAACTTTGCCAGGCCGTAGAGGAGTGGATTAAAATATACGAAGAAGACGGAGAACCGCTTCCCCCTGCAACAGTAGGCAAGGAGTATTCCGGCAAATTCGTCGTGAGAGTCGGCAAGGAACTTCACAAGGAATTGTCCATCCAAGCCATGTACGAAGGGCAAAGTCTCAATTCATACTGTACAAAAGTCTTGCGAGAACGTGACGAGCTCCCAGGGAAGCACAATGCCTCGCACCGGACGTCGAGTGCGCGCCGCCGGTGAAGACTGCATAACACGGTCAATCAAATTGAGCCGTCGCCCACAATAATTCAAGACGATAGAAGCTCCGGATTTGTAGAAAAGGAGTTTTTCCCACGCTGACAAAGTTGTTGACAGCCCCGGTTGAATGGATTAGAAACCTGTTTTAATTTTTTATGAAGGGTCATTCATTTTTGGCGTGGAATCGCCGGTTACCCTCTGAAAATACTGGAGTTTTGCAATGATTGATATCGACCAGACCATGCTCATTCAGATCGTCAACATCCTCGTTCTGATTGTGATCATGAATGCGGTGCTCTACCGGCCGATCCGCAACATTTTGCAGGAACGCCGGGAACGCCTCCAGACCCTGCGCAAGGACGTGGAGACCTTCAACCGCAACGCCGAACTCCGCGTTGAGGAGTTTGACAAGAAACTGCAGGCCGCCAGGATAAAGGCCAAGACCGAACTGGACCAGGCCCGGTCCGCGGCCAAGACGGCCGGCAACGAGACCCTGGCCAAGGTCCGCCAGCAGGCCGATGCCGACAAGGCGGGGCAGATGTCCACCATTGGAAAGGAACTGGCCGCTGCCAAGCAGCAGTTGCAAGGCCAGGTTGCGGATTTTGCCAACGACATGGCAGTAAAGCTTCTGGGGAGAGCACTTTAGAATGCAACAGCCAACCAAGAAAAGACGCGGAAGGATTGCCCTGCTGGGGGTGGCGCTGGTACTGGCCATGGCCGGTTTGGCTTACGCCTCCGGGGGCGGTGGTGAGGCGGCCCATGGCGCGGTCCATGGCGGCAGCCTGTCGCATGAAAAACTGATGGATCTGCTCTGGCGGGCGCTTAACTTCGCGGGGCTGGTGGTCATCCTGGTCTGGGCCCTGAAGAAGCCCTTTTCCACCGGGCTGGCCAGCCGCCGGCAGTCGATAAGCGATCAGTTCTCGGAACTGGAGGCGCAGCGGGGTGAGGCCGAGCGCAAGTATAAGGAATTCGAGTCCAAGCTCGCCACCATGGACCAGGAGGCGGCCGCCATTCTGGAGGCGGCCCGCGCCCAAGGCGAGGCGGAAAAGCAGCGCATCATCGCCGACGCCGAACGGGCGGCCGCCGACATTACGCGCCAGGCCGGCATGGCCGTGCAGCACGAACTCGCCGAGGCCACCCGGCGGCTGCGCGAGGAGATGGCGGAGCAGGCCGTGGCCATGGCCGAGATCATTATCAAAAAGAACCTCACGGACACGGACCAGAGCCGGCTGCTCGATGACTACCTTGCCAAACTCGGAGGGTTGCCCCAGTGAAAAATTCCATTCTTGCCAGGCGTTACGCCAAGGCGCTTTTCGCCGTGGGCAAAGAAGAGGCGGCGGTTGACGCTTATGCCAAGGCGTTAAGTGAACTGGCCGCCCTCTATGCCAACACCCCGGAGGTGAAGGATGCCCTGATCAATCCTATGTACCCCATCGATGTCCGGGTCAAGGTCATCAAGGATTTGATGCAGACCATGGGGGCCATCCAGGTGATCAGTAATTTCATGACCCTGCTGGTGCAAAAGAAACGCGCCGCTTTTCTGCCGGAAATCACCGAGGCCTTCCAGGCCCTGGTCGATGAGGATAAAAATATCTGCCGGGGAACGGTGGTTACCGCCACCGCACTGAGCCCAGCCTTGCAGAGCAAAGTGGAGGCGGCCATGGCCACCCTCACCGGCAAGCAGGTTTCCCTCGCCAGCGCGGTCGATCCCGCCATCATCGGCGGCTTTATCGCCAAGGTGGGAGACCTGGTGTTGGACGGCAGTATCAAATCGCAACTTGAGGGTTTAAAAGAATCCATTAAGGGGAGTGTATAAGACGATGCAGATCAAAGCCGAAGAGATCAGCCAAATTATCAAGGGTCAGATCAAGGAATACGAGAACAAGATTGATCTGAATGAGACCGGAACGGTCATTTCCGTCGGTGACGGTATCGCCCGCGTCTACGGGGTCGAAAACTGCATGGCCATGGAGCTCCTCGAGTTCCCCGGCGGCATCCTCGGCCTGGCGCTGAACCTGGAAGAGGACAACGTCGGCTGCGCGGTTCTGGGCGACGTGGAGCACATCAAGGAAGGCGACATCGTCAAGCGCACCGGCAAGATTGCCGAGGTGCCGGTCGGCCCCGAGATGGAAGGGAGGGTCGTGGACGCCGTCGGCGCCCCCATCGACGGCCAGGGACCGCTAAACGCCAAGCACTTTTCCAAGATTGAGGTCATCGCCCCCGGCGTTATCGCCAGAAAGGGCGTGCATGAGCCCTGCTATACCGGTTCCAAGGCGGTCGACGCCATGACCCCGGTCGGCAAGGGTCAGCGCGAGCTGGTTATCGGCGACCGCCAGATCGGTAAGACCGCCCTCTGCGTCGACGCCATTCTGGCCCAGAAAGAGACCGGCGTCCACTGCATCTATGTCGCCATCGGCCAGAAGAAGTCCACCGTGGCCCTGGTAGTGGAGACCCTGCGCAAGCATGGCGCCATGAAGTACACCACCGTGGTCGCCGCCTGCGCCTCCGACCCCGCCCCCATGCAGTACGTCGCCGCCTTTGCCGGCTGCGCCATGGGCGAGTATTTCCGCGACAACGGCGAGCACGCCCTTATCATCTACGACGATCTCTCCAAGCAGGCCGTGGCCTACCGCCAGCTCTCCCTCTTGCTGCGCCGGCCGCCGGGCCGCGAGGCCTTCCCGGGCGACATTTTCTTCAACCATTCCCGGCTGCTGGAGCGTTCCGCCAAGCTGAGTGACGCCTTGGGCGCCGGGTCGCTCACCGCCTTGCCCATCATCGAGACCCAGGCCGGTGACGTTTCCGCCTACATCCCCACCAACGTTATCTCCATCACCGACGGTCAGGTTTATCTTGAGCCCAGCCTGTTCTTCGCCGGCGTGCGGCCGGCCATCAACGTCGGTCTCTCCGTCTCCCGCGTCGGCGGCTCCGCGCAGGTAAAGGCCATGAAACAGGTGGCCGGCACCCTGCGCCTCGACCTGGCCCAGTATCGCGAGCTCGCCGCCTTTGCCGGTTTCGGCTCTGATCTGGACGCCGCCACCCAGGCCCAGCTCACCCGCGGCGCCCGACTGGTGGAGATTCTCAAGCAGCCGCAGTATCAGCCCCTGCCCATGGAAAAACAGGTCTGCATCCTCTTCGCCGGTACCAAGGGCTACCTGGACACCCTGCCCCTCAACACCCTGGCTGATTTTGAGACCGAGCTCTACGCCCACATCGAGGCCAACGAGCCCGCCATCTTCGACGATCTGAAGACCAAACAGATCATTGATGCCGGCCTGGAAGAGCGCATGCGCAACACCATCAGCGCCTTCGGTACGTCCTTCAAGACCTCCCGGGGTCTGAACTAATACGGGGGATCTTTTTCCATGGCAAGCCTGAAAGACGTAAAAACCCAGATCACCGGGGTCAAAAAAACCTCGCAGATCACCAAGGCCATGAACATGGTGGCCGCGGCCAAGCTGCGCGGTGCTCAACAGAAGATGGAGAATTTCCGGCCCTATACCGAGAAATTCACCACCGCCATGTCGAGCCTCTCGGCCGGCATGAATACCGCCGATTTCCCACTCATGATCGCTCGCGAACCCATGACGGTGGAAGTGGTGGTTATCACCTCGGACCGCGGCCTGTGCGGCAGTTTCAACGCCAACATCATGAAGCGGGTGATGCAGCTCACCAGGCAGTTGGAGTCCGAGGGCAAGAAGGTCAGCTATGTGTGCGTGGGCAAAAAGGCCAACAACGCCTTGAAGCGCAGTGGCAAGGTCCGTAAGGCCTATACCGACATCATGAGCACCTTTCAGATGTTCAATGCCCGGCAGATCGTCCAGGATCTGTCGGCCAATTTCCTGGCCGGCGGGGCCGACGAGGTACGTCTGGTGTACAGCCGCTTTATCAGTGTAGCCAGCCAGAAGCCCACCACCGAGACGCTGCTGCCCGTGCAGCCCTTGGCCGGGGAGAGTACCGCGGGCCAGCAGGGCGGCGACTATATTTACGAGCCCAGCACCACCGAGATTATGGAGGTGCTGCTGCCGCTCTTCCTGAACGTCGTGGTCTACCATGCCATGCTCGAGGTTGGCGCCAGCGAGCACGCCGCGCGCATGTCGGCCATGGACAACGCCACCACCGCCTGCAAGGACATCATCGCCAATCTTACCAAGCTTTACAACAAGGCGAGGCAGTCGGGCATTACCTCGGAACTCATGGATATCGTCGGTGGGGCCGAGGCCCTGAAGGGATAAGACACCGGTACCCTGTACCAGTTTGGAATACTTTCATACGAATGAACCGGAGAGGAAGCTTTAGGAGGCTTATTGCTCTATGAGTACTCAAAACACAGCAGGAAACGTTGGCAAAATCGTCCAGGTTATCGGCCCGGTTGTTGATGTGGAGTTTGTGCCCGGGCAGTTGCCGGCCATCAAGAACAGCCTGTTGGTGTCCAACAAGGGCATCAATGCCGAGGCGGACAATCTGGTAATCGAAGTGGCGCAGCACTTGGGCGACAACGTGGTGCGCTGCGTCTCCATGGATCAGACCGATGGTCTGGTACGCGGCCAGGACGCCAAGGATACCGGCGCCCCCATCATGATTCCGGTTGGCGCCCCGGCGCTCGGCCGCATCATGAACGTCATCGGCAAGCCGGTGGACGGCCTTGGTCCCATCAGCCACGATAAGATGCGGCCTATCCACAAGCCCGCGCCCGCTTTCACGGAGCAGGACACCGAGGTCAACGTGCTGGAGACCGGCATTAAGGTTATCGACCTGCTGGTACCCTTCCCCCGCGGTGGTAAGATGGGGTTGTTCGGCGGCGCCGGTTGCGGTAAGACCGTTATCATGATGGAGATGGTCAACAACATCGCCATGCAGCACGGCGGTATCTCGGTGTTCTGCGGCGTAGGCGAGCGGACCCGCGAGGGTAACGACCTCTACCACGAGATGAAGGAATCCGGCGTTCTGCCCAAGGCCGCATTGGTGTACGGCCAGATGACCGAGCCTCCGGGCGCCCGTTCCCGGGTGGCACTCACCGGCCTCTCGGCTGCTGAGTATTTCCGTGACGAAGAGGGCCAGGACGTGCTCTTGTTCGTCGACAATATCTTCCGCTTCACCCAGGCTGGTTCCGAGGTTTCGGCTTTGCTTGGTCGTATCCCGTCCGCGGTCGGGTATCAGCCCACCCTGGGTACCGACCTCGGCGAACTCCAGGAGCGCATCACCTCCACCACCAAGGGTTCCATCACCTCGGTGCAGTGTGTGTACGTTCCGGCCGACGATCTCACCGACCCGGCACCCGCCACGACCTTTGCCCATCTCGACGGCACCGTGGTGCTCTCCCGCCAGATCGCCGAGCTCGGGATTTATCCGGCCGTGGATCCGTTGGACTCCACCTCGCGCATCCTCGACCCCCATGTGGTGGGCGAGGAGCATTACCTGACTGCCCGTGGCGTGCAGGTCTCCCTGCAGAAGTACAAGGATCTCCAGGACATCATCGCCATCCTCGGCATGGACGAGCTTTCCGAGGAAGATCAGATCACCGTGCAGCGTGCGCGCAAGGTGCAGCGTTTCCTGTCCCAGCCCTTCCATGTGGCCGAGGTTTTCACCGGCCACCCCGGCAAGTTCGTGAAAGTCGCGGAGACCGTGCGGGGCTTCAAGGAGATTCTGGAGGGCAAGCATGATGCGCTGCCAGAGACCGCCTTCTACATGGTGGGCTCCATTGAAGAGGCCGTGGAAAAAGCTGCCAAGGAAAAGGCTGCATAATAACGCCAATGGTGATTCCGCTGCCGGTCTTGCCGGCGGCGGAACCAGCTTCGCATATGCCTGAGGAAAAGTAATGGCGGAAAAAATTCAGCTCGAAGTAGTAACGCCCGGCGGGGCCGTGGTCAGCGATCAGGTTGACATCGTCACCGCGCCCGGCTTTGGCGGCGAGTTCGGGGTACTGGCCAATCACGCACCCTTTCTCTCCACCCTCAAGATCGGCACCCTGACGTACAAAAAAGAGGGCCAGGAAACCGTGCTCATGGTTTCCGGCGGTTTCTGCGAGGTCTCCAACAACACCATCACCTTCCTGGTGGAGGCGGCCGAGAAGGGCGCGGAGATCGATGTGGACCGGGCTCTGCGCGCCAAGGAGAGGGCCGAGAAACGGCTGGCCCAGGCCCAGCAGCGGCAGGAGAATGTCAATCAGACCCGGGCCGAGGCTGCGATGCAACGCGCCATGGCGCGGCTCAAGGCGGCGGGACGCGCATAGCGGTCGGTAGACTACTGTCCGCCAAATAGCCCATTTTGAAACGGGATACGCCTAGCGGCGTGTCCCGGGAC
>DYDL01000042.1:0-12053 GCA_020717925.1 Desulfocapsa sp. | reverse complement strand
CCATCTCCTGCTTGACCGGGGTCTGGTCGTTTTCGTGCAGTAATCTGAAATGGACACCCCTTTCTTCAACCGCTGCATAAAGTTTGACCGGCACGGCAATATCTCCGAGCCGGATCATACCCTTCCAGATTGAGCGCGTGGTCATAAGTTTTCCTCATCGCGCGTGGCTGCCGAGGCGGGCGCTGATCTTGAGCCGCCGGATGGACACTAACCAAGGTCAGTGTATCACGCCATTTGCCGAAAAAGGTGGATTTTGAAAAAATGAAAATGTAGCAGGCAGAAGCCGCGCAGTCTGGTATGATTTTTTTAGTTAGCTTTCGACCTTCAGCCTTGAGCTCCGAATGACAATGAGGATCCTATGTGCCTGGCGGTTCCTGGCAAGGTTATTGCCATCATCGACGAGGGCGGTCTTAGGACCGGACGCATCGACTACAACGGCACGGTGAATACCGTCTGCCTGGAGCTGGTGCCGGAGATTACGGTGGGCCAGTACACCGTGGTGCACGCCGGCTTTGCCCTGTCGATCATCGACGAGGCCGAGGCCATGCGGAGCCTGGCAACCTGGGCCGAGTTTCTGGAGCTGCAGAAAGTGGCCGGTGCCCCGGGCAGTTCGGAACCAGAGAATCCTTAACCTCCCGGGCCTGCGACCATGCGCTTTGTCGATGAATATCGCGATCCTGAACTAGCCCGCCGTCTGCTCGCCGAGATACGCGCAACGGTCACCCGGCCGTGGACCATCATGGAGATCTGCGGTGGCCAGACCCACGCCATCATGAAGAACGGCCTGGACCAGTTGCTGCCGCCGGAGATCGAGCTGGTACACGGCCCGGGCTGCCCGGTGTGCGTGACGCCGCTTGAGAAGATCGACCGGGCCCTGGCCATCGCCAGCCGGCCCGAGGTGATCTTCACCAGTTTCGGCGACATGCTGCGGGTGCCGGGTTCGTGCCAGGATCTGTTCATGGTGGGCGCCGCGGGTGGCGACGTGCGCATGGTCTATTCACCGCTCGAGGCGGTGAAGCTCGCCCGCCAGCATCCGGAGCGCGAGGTGGTCTTCCTTGCCGTGGGCTTCGAGACCACGGCGCCGGGCAATGGTCTGGCCATACGGCAGGCGGCCCGCGAGGGGCTTGCCAATTTCTCCGCCCTGTCCAGCCAGGTGCTGGTAGCGCCGGCCATGCGGTATCTTCTGTCCCAGCCGAGCAATCGGGTGCAGGGCTTTCTCGCCGCCGGCCATGTCTGTACGGTCATGGGGTATGAGGAGTACGAGCCCCTGGCCGCCGAGTTCAAGGTGCCCATGGTGGTCACCGGATTTGAGCCGGTGGATATCCTGGAGGGTATTCTCCTCACCGTGCGTCAGTTGGAAAAAGGTGAGTTCCGGGTGGAAAACCAGTATGGCCGGAGCGTGCAGCGCGAGGGTAACCCGGCGGCCCGGCAGGTCATCGATGAAGTCTTCGAGGTCACCGATCGTGCCTGGCGGGGCATCGGCACTATTCCGGCCAGCGGCCTGGCCATCCGGGCCGAGTACGCCGGCCATGACGCTGAAAAGAAATTCGCCGTAACGGCGATCACCACGGTGGAACCGGCATCGTGCATCAGCGGCCAGATCCTGCAGGGGCTGGCCAAGCCGCCGGCCTGTCCCGCCTTTGGCCGGGAGTGTGACCCGACGCATCCGCTGGGCGCCACCATGGTCTCCAGCGAGGGGGCCTGCGCCGCCTATTACCGTTATCAGAGGAGGTCGGCCTGGTCGTGAATTCCGTACCTGTTACTCCTGCCTGCCCGCTGCCCATCATGGACCACGACCGGGTGCAGCTCGCCCACGGCAGCGGCGGCCTGCTTTCGGCGCAACTGATCGACCGCCTCTTTCTGCCCCGTTTCGCCAATCCGATTTTAAACCGCCTGGAGGACCAGGCCACCCTGGAGTTGCCCGCCGGCCGGGTGGCCATGAGCACCGACACCTTTGTGGTGGACCCGATCTTTTTTCCGGGCGGCAGCATCGGCGACCTGGCGGTGAATGGCACGGTGAACGACGTGGCCATGAGCGGGGCTGCGCCGCTCTATCTGGCCGCCGCCTTTGTCCTGGAGGAGGGTCTGCCCCTGGCCGACCTGCACCGGGTGCTGGTGGCCATGGAGGAGGCGGCCCGGACGGCCGGGGTGGTGGTGGTCACCGGCGACACCAAGGTGGTGCCGCGTGGCGCCTGCGACAAGATCTTCATCACCACCACCGGCATCGGCGTGGTGCCGGCAGGGGTGACCATCTCCGCCGCCAGTCTGCGGCCGGGCGATGCCATTATCTTGTCCGGCACCCTGGCCGACCATGGCATGGCCATTCTCACCACCCGGCAGGGTCTCTCCTTCCACTCCCGCATCCAGAGTGACACTGTTGCCCTCCATGGCCTGGTGGCAACGATGCTGGCGGTCTGCCCGACAATCCACGCCCTGCGCGACCCCACCCGCGGTGGCGTTGCCGCCACCTTGAACGAGTTCGCCCGCTCTTCCCGGGTGGGTATCGTGCTGGAAGAGGCGCGGCTGGCGGTACGGCCGGAAGTCCGGGGAGCCTGCGAGGTGCTGGGCATCGATCCCCTGTTCGTGGCCAACGAGGGCAAGCTCATCGCCGCGGTGCCAGAGGATGCCGCCGCGGAGGTGTTGGCCGCCATGCGCAACCATCCCCAAGGGTGCGAGGCGGCCATCATCGGACGGGTGACCGCTCACCACCCCGGCCTGGTGGTACTGCGCACCGTCCTTGGTGCCGAGCGTATCGTCGAGATGCCGGTGGCCGAGCAGTTGCCGAGAATCTGCTGAGAATCTGCTGGAGTAATTTTCATGTCCCCCAACCTGCGCCATGCCCTGCAAAAACGGATGGTGCATTCGTGCGACCTCTGTGTCCAGAAGCGGGACAAGGTCATATTGGAGGCCTGGCTGGCAACCTGCGTTGCCGTTACCCTTGTTGACCGGCAGGCCGGGGTGGGGGGGCTTGTTCACCTGTTATTACCTGAACCCATGTGCTCGGATATCGCCTTTGTGCCGGCGACCTATGCCAGCACCGGGCTGCCACTGCTCATCTCCCAACTCCGGGCGGCCGGCGTGGCCTTAGAGAGGCTGGAGGCCTGCGTGGCCGGCGGCAGCCTCGTGGCCCCAGTCTCGGCCCACGACATGCGGCTCAATATCGGCGGCCGGACCACGGATGTGGTACTGGCTATTCT
Source organism: Desulfocapsa sp. (assembly GCA_020717925.1). Lineage (GTDB taxonomy): Bacteria > Desulfobacterota > Desulfobulbia > Desulfobulbales > CG2-30-60-27 > CG2-30-60-27. The sequence continues at coordinate 8,856 of DYDL01000042.1, read as the reverse complement.
GGCGCAGGCTCGTATTCCGGTCATCAAGGAGGAAATCGGCGGTTATGGCCACTGGAAGCTGAGCCTGGACTGTTCGTCGTGGGAGACCAGTATAGCGCCGCTATGGCAACCAGGCCAGGATCCCCCGCTACGGCAGGCGATGCCCGACCTGACCCCGGACGGTATCGGCCGTGCCATTGCCATGGTGCGACCCATTCCCCAGGTGGCCTTGAAGATCATCCAGATGACCCAGAATGGGGACTACGCCATGGGTGGCCTGGCCGCCGAGGTGCGGCAGGATCAGTTCATGTCCGGCCGGGTGCTCTCCCTTTGCAACAGCGCCTTTCTCGCCCATCGCGGCCATATTGATTCGGTGCAGGGGGCATTGACCTTGCTGGGCGAGAGAAAGTTTGTCCAGATCGCCATGGCCGCCTGTCTGGAGGGTATGCTGCCGGAGTCGCCCTTGGGCTATTCCTTGTGTCGGGGCGGGCTTTTCCATCATGCCCTTGGCACGGCCAGGGTCGCCGAGGAGTTGGCCAGGTTCACCGGCCGGGCCGATGCCGAGGTGGCCTTCACGGCTGGCTTGCTGCACGACATTGGCAAGATCATCCTCGATCAGTACCTGGCCGCTTCCTCCCCCTATTTCTATCGTACCATGCACACGGGCGGCCGTTCCCTGTTTGAACTGGAGCGGGAGCAGTTCGGCATCGACCACGCTGACATGGGCCGGCGCCTGGGGGAGGAGTGGGCCTTGCCAGACAATCTTATCGAGGTCATCAGCCATCATCATGATCCCGGGCGGGCCACCCTGAACCAGGAGCTGGTCACCCTGGTCTATCTCGCCGATCTGCTCATGACCGGTTTTCAGCCCGGCTGTAGCCTGGAAGGCATGAACAGCGCGCAACTGGAGGCGCACCTGGGCCGGGTGGGGCTTACGCCGGAACAGTTTCCAGTCATCGCCGACCGCATGCCGCGCAGCATCTTCAGCTACAAACAACATCTGGAAGGAGGCGAGGTGTGAATACCTTTTTAAAGCGATTGACCCTGTGGCTGATCATCGGTCTGGCTGGTCTGGCGGTGATCAATTTTCTGAACCCGCCCGGCGAAGGGGCCAACACCATAAATTACAACGATTTCATGGAAAAGGTGACAACCGGCAAGATCGCCCAACTCACCATCAAGGAATATGAGGTCACGGCCCAGGATGTGGGCGGGGTGCGTTTTAAAACCGTGATCCCCAAGGATGCCACCCTGGTGCAGCCCTTTCTGGCGGCCGGCGTCAAGGTGCGGGTCGAGCAGGACCAGGAACCACCCTGGTACGTGGCCAGCCTTATTTCCTGGGTGCCCATGCTGCTGTTGATCGGCGCCTGGATCTTCTTCATGAAGCAGTCACAGGGCGGCGGCAAGGGCATGATGAGCATGGGCAAGAGCCGGGCCCGGCTCATCGAGGGGGAAGAGTCCAAGGTCACCTTCAAGGATGTGGCCGGCATTGAAGAGGCGATGGAGGAGCTCAGCGAGATTGTCGATTTTTTGAAGAATCCCGCCATGTTCGCCGCGGTGGGGGCCAAGATCCCCAAGGGCGTGTTGCTCTCCGGCGAGCCCGGCACCGGCAAGACCTTGCTCGCCCGCGCCATTGCCGGTGAGGCCGGCGTGCCGTTCTTTTCCTTGAGCGGCTCGGACTTTGTCGAGATGTACGTCGGGGTCGGCGCCTCGCGGGTGCGCGACCTGTTCAAGCAGGCCCAGAAGAAGGCGCCCTGCATCATTTTCATCGATGAGATCGACGCCGTGGGCCGGCAGCGCAGTAGTGGCGGCGCCGGCACCAACGATGAACGGGAGCAGACCCTAAACCAGTTGCTGGTGGAGATGGACGGCTTCGAGGCCAACTCCGGCATCATCATGGTCGCCGCCACCAACCGGCCGGATATCCTTGATCCGGCCCTGAAACGGCCGGGCCGTTTCGACCGGCAGGTGAACGTGCCCCTGCCCGACGTCAACGGCCGGGTGATGATCCTGCAGGTGCACGCCAGGAAGGTGCCGCTGGCCACAGATGTCGATTTCCTTACCCTGGCCAAGGGAACCCCCGGCTTTTCCGGGGCCGAGCTTGCCAACATGGTGAACGAGGCCGCCCTGCTGGCGGCCCGCTCCAAGGTAAGCACCATTAACATGGAGCTTTTTGAACAGGCCAAGGACAAGGTGATGATGGGCGCCGAGCGCACCAGCATGATCATCTCACCCAAGGAGAAGGAGGTGACCGCCTATCATGAGGCCGGTCATGCCCTGGTCGCCGAGCTATTGCCCGGTACCGACCCGGTGCACAAGATCACCATCATCCCCCGCGGCCGCGCCCTGGGGATGACCATGCAATTACCTGACGTGGAAAAACATTCTCAGTCGCAATCGTACCTGCGCAACAATATCCTGATTCTCTTAGGCGGCCGGGTAGCCGAAGAGCTCGTCTACGGCGAGATCACCACCGGCAGCGGCAACGATATCGAACGCGCCTCCTCCATCGCCCGCAAGATGGTCTGCGAACTTGGCATGAGCGCGCTCGGCCCCATCACCTACCCCAGCCCCGGCGACCAGGCGGCCGCCGGCACCGTGCCCTCCTACTACAGCGAAACCACCGCCGCCAGCATCGATCAGGCGGTGCGCGAACTGGTGACCGACGCCCACCAGGAGGTGACCCGCCTGCTCACCGACCACCAGGCCACCATGACCGCCCTGGCCCACGCCCTGCTGGACAAGGAGACCATCGGCCGCGAGGAGATTGCGCGGTTGTTGGCGGGGTAGCGCAAGAGAAGGTCAGGTGAATGCCGCATTTTGCAGCGCCCTCTTTTTTGTGGTAGAAGGAACTTTGTGGGCAATATGATAGAAGACGAGAGACCGGGTGAAAACTACCAAGTACTTTGAATATATGCGCCAGAGGGCTGATCGGGCTGCGATCCGAGATGAATGGATTGCGCTGGTGCTTGAGAACCCCGTTAGTATTGCTGTCCAGGGAGATGGTAGAATACGGAAGTGGGCGTGGATTCCCGAAGCTGCCAAATTCCTGCGGGTAATCCTGCTCGAGGACGGGGTGACGGTTCACAACGCATTCTTCGATAGATCATATAAGGGGAGACCTGATGCGACTTAAATACTTCTCTGACACCGATACGGCGCTTGTAGAATTCACGGAAAACGAGGTTGCCGAAACCAAGGAGATCAGCGAGAGCATCTACGTTGATCTTGACGCCCAGGGTAACTTGGTCAGCATGACGATTGAGCATGCTCGCATCAATGCCAGGCTGGGGGAGTTCTCCTATCAGGAGGTCACGGGGAGAATGCAGGCGAGCGCCGCATAGGGCGATGCCCCGGCTCGCTTCCAGCGCTGCTTCCGCTGGCCGGTTAACGCCAATTTACGGGTGGAGATTTCGAGTGCGTGCATGATTGTCGGGTCTGGCCATCGGACAAAATGTCCCGAGTCCAGACCCCGAGGACCATCTACTCGTTACTTGACTTCAGCGACGAGTCGGCGCAATCTATCCCTTAATTTTATAAAACTGGGAGAGATATTCCGCCCTGGATCCATCAAAGGGCCGATCTTTTTGGCCCATTCATGCTTCACTTGGCCCGGCAATGGCCAACCGGCTTTCTTAATCGCTGCCGATCCGCCCGCATAAACGGCATCAGCAAGCAACTCCCACGTACCACATGTGCTGTCTTGAATATACTTGACGAGCACATCCCGCTTGGCTCTTGGATAGGCAGCCAACAACGCATCCTGATCACCAAAATACCAGGCTTCCATCTCCTCGATAGCGAGTCGAAACAGCGTGTCAGGAGCCGGATTACAGACATCGGCGACAGCTTTTAGCTCAGCCAGGAAAGCAACACAATCGCGTTTGTCGGTATCGAGCACGACTACAACGGCATCGATTCCGGGATTCTTACCATAACCGCGTAACAGCTTTGGCAACTGATCAAGCAGAATTCGCTTCGCGGGGTCGGCTTTCGTCACCAGGCCTGGCGGAATTCGTCCGATACCTTTGTAGGCGTGTAACCGCCAGGTATGCGGCGCGCCTTGTGGCCCCAGAAATTGGGGCAGTAGCACTTGCAGCAACTTCTCTCCCGAACTGTCCTCCACCAATATTTCAATGTGCATGCTTACCGCGCATCCAGATAATCGCTGTACCAAAGACCACCTAAAGGCAACCCTTCAGCTACAAGGTTTTTCACGTCTTCCAACTCAGAGACGCGGCGCACGGTGGAATAGCCATCCGTACCTTTCTCTAGGATCCACACTTCCTCGGGCGTCAAGGCATCAACAAAGTACGGCTGGTGCGTGGTTACGAAAATCTGCGGGGCATTCTTCTTACCGGTAGCATGCGAACGAAACTCCTGGGCCAATGCCTCCAACAGCTTGTGATAGAGGCCGTTCTCTGGCTCTTCGATGCAAATGAACGGTGGCGGGTCCGGGTCTTCCAGCAACAGCAGGTAAGCAAAAACCTTTAGGGTGCCATCTGACATCTGCTGGGCGAAGAAGGGGTCTCCAAAAGCACCATCGTTGAATCGCAGCAATACGCGCTTGTCATCAGTTTCCTTCGTATCGATACTGGCAATCCCCGGGATTTTGGCCGCAATGCGTTCGAGAATGGCCTTGAATCTCGCCTTGTGTTCGCGTTCCATGAACTGCACCACGTTGCCAATGTTGTCGCCGTGGATGTTCAAATGCCGCTGTGGACCGGCGTTCGGCAGACTACGCGCCGCGTCCGGGTAGAAATAGGATAAATACCAACTTTTGAGGAAGTCTCGAAAACGCTTGATACGTGGATGTTCCTTGAGTGTGCCCAGGGTGGCGATACCGAGTTGCCGGGTATCGGTTAGTTCCACGGGCGTTTGAGCGCGATCTTCTTCACCTTCGACCTCTACAGCTTCTTCCCCTGCCCAGACCGTGCCTTTGCCGTGGTGTAGTCGCAGGAACGGATAAGGACGACCGTGTTTTTGCCCCTTGCGCCGCTGTTTGAGCACCTCGGATTCGACAAAAGGCCGACCCGATGCATCTAAAGTGATCGCCAACTCGTAGGTAATAGGCCGCTCATTGGGCGCTTCGCGGTAATAGATTTCAAAGCGGATGGGCTCATTCACCCCCTTTGAGCGCAGGCGATCGAAGCCGCCTCGTTGCTTCATGTCGCAGGCGCTTTCCACATCGACAGACAAACAATCCGCCACTAGACCAAAAGCATCGAACAAAGTGCTCTTGCCCACGCCGTTCTTGCCAATCACCACGGTGAAAGGGGTCAATGGATTCCCGGATTGCTGGCTGGAAAGCTTGCCCAGCGTCACATTGCGCAGTGCACGATAATTCTGTACCCGAAATCCTTCGATGACAGCCATTATTTATTCCTCTGTGCTGGCTAACGCCCAAGCAGGTATTGTGCCACCATACGGCTGCCTAACTTTCGAGTCATTTATGCTGCGGCCTCTTACATTGCTAGGATAAGCGATAACTATTGAAAACGCAAAGGATGCAGCCAAACGTCCAAAGGGGACGTCCTGTTTTAGATTTAAGATAACCATTCTTACTGCGCCACCTGCTTATTCGGAATAATAATCTCCACCCTCCGGTTCAGCTTGCGGCCGGACTCGGTCTCGTTGTTGGCGACCGGGTAATCCGCGCCCATGCCGCGGGCGGTGATGCGTTCGATGGTGATGCCGCGGGTGACGAGGAAGTCGCGCACCGCCTCGGCCCGGCGCTGGGAGAGGGCCTGGTTGCTCTCCGCCGCGCCGACGTTGTCGGTATGGCCCTCGATGTCGGCCTGGCGCTCGGGATTTTCCTTCAGGAAGTTGACCAGTTTCTGCAAACTCGGCCAGGCCATGGGCTTGATCTCCGCCTGGCCGGTGGCAAATATCACGCCGTCCAGGGTCAGGACCAGGCCGCGCTCCGTTTTCTTGGTTTTCAGTTCCGACATTTCCTGCTCCAGGCTGTGGAGCTTGCTTTGCTCGGCCAACTGCTGCTGGCGGCTCTTCTCGATGGCCTGCAAAGCGGCCTCGGCTTTGTGTCTGGCCTCTTCCGCCTCCCGTGTCCGGTTCTCGGCAAGGGCGGCGGCATCCTGTGCCTGGCGTTTTCCCGCCTCTGCTTCCCTGGTCCGCTGTTCGAGCAGGGTCATCTCCCGCTCACGGGCCATCTCCTGGATGGCACCCTCCGCTGTCATGCGCTCCGCAATAAGCCTGGCGATTTCGCTCTTTTTTTCGACCAGGTAGGCATAATGTTCCACCGCCTTTTCATCCCGCTCCTGTTGCCAGGCGTTTTCGGCGGCCTGCAGGTTTTTTTCCGCCTCAAAGAGCGGCCCTGGAGCCCGGACGGCGATTTCCTGGTTCATCTTTGCCCGCTCATAGGTGGCTCTGGCATGATCTAGGGCAGCGGGATTGGAAAGGCTGGCGCCGCACCCGGCGAGGGCGGCAGTGGTCAACACCGTTGCCGCGATCAGGATGAGCGGACGGCTGGGCATGCATCGCATCTTTGTATCTCCAGAGAGCGGTTTAGTTTTTTTCGCTGAGGGGGTTTTCCATGTCCTGCCGGAGCAGGTCGATGCTTGTCCGCATCTCAACGGCGGCCTGTTTGGCGGTCTGGGTTCTGGCCTGGGCCTCGGCGGTCTGGGCATCGACCTGCGCCTGCTCGGCCAAGCGCCCGGCGGTAAGATAATCATTGGCGGCCATGGCCTGTTTGGCATGGTCCAGCTTTTCCCGGGCCAGGGAGAGCGCCGCGTGGTCCAGTGCGTCCGCAGTGCTCGCAGCCGCCTGCATGACCGCCAGCTCGGCCTGGGAAAGCGCCCCGGTGGGCGGGGGCAGTGATACCCCGCAGCCAACCAACAGCAGGCCGCATGTCAGGGCAGGGAGCATGGTGTTCTTCTTCATTCCTTGGGCACCTCGCTTAGCAAGTGATCCGGTGACGGATTGCAACCTGCGTGATTATAGAAAAACCGTGCTGTGACACTAGCAATGATATGCCGATAATTCAAGCGCCGGTCAACCAGTATTTGCGCCCTTTTTAAGTGCGCAGGTGGATAGTCTGTAGGTATTTAGGTGGGTAGAGGGGGTAACTATGCAAGATTACATATTTTGTGGCCTTGGTTTGCCGCTGCAAATTCCTAACAGCCTACAGTCTAAACAACCTGCGTAGTCATCTTTTCTGGCTCTATTATCATTTTCGGGTTATTATTTCTTCATCAGGTTCAGCCGGCATGTCTAACCAAGGACCAGCCATCACCCCGGGCAACGGACTGCATGAAAACATCCTCCACCAAGGGCCTGAATCTCGCGTTTGTCTTCATTACCTCCATCATCGTCCTGCTGTGGCTCGTTTCGCTGGTTTCCATGGAGAGAAGTTCCAAGGCCATTGACAAGGTCGTGGCGATCAGCCAGTTCGTCCGGCAGGCGAAGGAAGGCACCCTCAATCTGGCCATGGCCGGCCAGCTCCCCAGGGACATTCAGGCCAGCAATGGTGATCTGGCCCACCTGCGCGAGAGGCTGAACGCCCTGCGAGCGGGTTTCGCCACCATCAAGAGCCAGATCGGCCAAAATATCCTGGAGTCCGAGGCAGAGCAACGTCTGGTTGCCGAGTTTCTGCGCACCGGGGAAGAGTACTATCTGGCCCTGGAGCGGTTTTTTCCGATCAAGGAGCGGTTGGCCGTCTTTGCTACCGTCTACAAGGGTGAAAACCGCACACTGGCAGACGTGCTCAGCGAGCGGGAGCTGGAGCATGTCCGCTATGTTCGGGCCTTGCGCCGTTCGGTGGAACAGAAAACCACGCAGGTCGGTACCCTGAACTATCAGGAGTGCGGCTTTTACCAATGGTATACCGACCATCTGCCGCAAGACCCCGAACTTGCCGAGATCATTCGCGACGAGATGCATCCGTTGCACCAGCACCTGCACGTCATTGCCGCACAGGTGGCGGTGCTGCTCGCCGATAAGGACTATGCCAAGGCGCAGGTCATGCTCGGCCACGCCGATGATGAACTGGTGCGCCTGGGCAATTATTTTTCCGGCCTGCGTAACCTGGCCCACGAGCAACAGGGCGAGGCGCAGCAGGAATTTTCCCGGCAGCTTGAGGCCCAGCGTACGCTCCATGCCGAGGCGCAACAGGCCGCGAACCTGCTTGAGGCCCATCTGCTTAATGGTGACTTGCAGCCAGCCCTGGCAAACCTGGCCCACACCACCAGTAAAAGCCGGGGAATCATCTGGTTCTTTGCCATGCTGGGCACCACCCTCTCCATCTTGGTGGCCTGGGTTACCTCCCGTAAGGTGCGCGGCCGCACCAGGGAACTGGAGGAACTCGCCGAGAAGCTGCGGAAAACCAAGGACGAGATTGTCAAAAAGCGCAATGAGTTGCAGTACGCCTTTGACACGGTATCCCACCTTATCCAGGAGGTCGCCCACGACCAGCAATTTGATGTCCGCTTCGTCAACCCCCACCTGCGGAAATGCTATGAGCTCATGGGCTGTCAGCAGGAGACCTGTAGCTGTTTCGGCAAGGAGCCCTTGCGTTGCTGGCAGGTGATGGGCACCCTCTGCGGCGGCAAGGTGCAGGGTGCTTTTGCCCAGAAGACGACCACTTGCGTCTCCTGCATGGTATTCCAGCAGGCAACCGTTGACGCTGACCCGCTTTTCATGATCGGCGAATATTTCAATAATATGATGACCATGCTGGAGGCCAAGAACCGGGAGGTGGAGGAACTCTCCATCACCGATCCGCTTACCAACCTTTACAATCGTCGGGGCTTTCTGACCATGGGCGCGCGGCAGTTGGGCCTGTCGCAACGGACCAAGGGCGAACTGCTGCTCCTGTATGCCGACCTCGACAACATGAAATGGATCAACGACACCCTGGGCCAC
>DYDL01000245.1 GCA_020717925.1 Desulfocapsa sp. | reverse complement strand
GGGCTGGCAGGCCGGGAGCCCAGCGCGCGTAGTTGCGGCCCCGGGCCACCAGCACGACGCGGCCCGGGTGCTGTTCGATCAGGCGGCGGGCGGCGGCCAGGTCCAGCAGCCTACCCTTGGCGTCGGCATACCCCAGGCCGTAGCTAACCTCACCGGGGTTTTCCAGAATATAGGCATCATCCCGCTGGAAAGTCCAGTTCGCGGCCGGCATGATCTCTTCGTCGGCGATGAGCAGGTCCTCCGCGCTTAGGTCCAGCCGGTGGCGCTGCAGCAGAGCGGCCGGGGCCTTGGCCGTAAGCATCGGATCCGGCATGAGGACCGGCAGACTCAGGAAGAGCAGGACCGGGGCCAGGGCCACGGTCGTCATTTTCCAGGCGGTCTGACGACTGCGCAGCGCCAGCAGGCAGCAGAGCGGCATCACGGCCAGGCCGTTGGCCAGCATCAGCCATTGCCAGGTGCGGTTGTAAGGATGGAGGCCGGGATAGCCGAAAATCCGCAGCAGGATGAGGGTGAGCAGCAGCAGGCCGGAGAGCGCGGTCAGCAGACCGACGCCATACTGGAAGGCGCGGCTGCGGCCCTGTTTCAGGGCATGGGCCAGGCCCAGGGTGACGAGGATGGCGAAGGGCGGCAAACAGGGCAGGATATAGGTCAGCAGCTTGCCGCTGGAGGCGGAGAAGAAGAAAAAGGGCAGTATGGCCCAGCACAGACAGTAGCGGATCAGATCGGTGCTTGGGCCCTGTTGCCGGAGACGGTCGCGCACGCCGCTGGTAGCGGCCGGGATCAGGAAGGTCCAGGGCAGGAACATGGCGGGCGCTGCCAGAAAATAGAACCAGAAGGACTCATGATGTTGGGCGCTGCTGGAGAGGAAGCGGCGCACATGTTCGTTCCAGAAGAAGAAGTTCCAGAAATCCGGCTCGCGGAGATGGATGAGGATGCTCCACGGCAGGGCAACAACGATGGCGGTCAGCAGCGGCAACCAGGCCAGGCGCAGCAAGTCCCAATAGCGGTGCTGCCAGAGCAGAAAGGGGACGATCCCCAGCACCGGCACGGCGAGGGCAAGAAAGCCCTTGGTGAGGAAGGCCAGGCCGCAGGAGAGACCGGCCAGCAGCAGGAATAGCCTTTCCCGGCGCGTTCCGGCCACGGCGGCGGTGGCCAGGAAAAAGGCGGTCATGGTGGCGGTAAGGAAGAAGGCGAACAGGCTGTCGAGGACGCCGAAGGTGCCTACCCCGGCGCTTTCCAAGCAGACGACAAAGGCGAGCGCTCCACAGGCTGCCTGCCAATGATGCTCCGGTGCCTCCCGGCCAATGGCGCGGCGCACCAGCAGCAAGATCATGAAGGCGGAGAGGCCAACGGCTGCGGCTGATGGGAAGCGGATGGCAAAACCGTTCTCCCCGAAGAGCAGAATCGAACCGGCATGCAGCCAGTAACCCATTACCGGCTTTTCAAAGTAGCGCAGGCCGTTTAAGCGCGGCACCACCCAGTCGTGGCTGGCGATCATCTCGCGGGCAATTTCGCCGTAGCGGGCTTCGTCGGGCACGAACAGCGGGCGGGCGCCGAGCGGCACCAGATAGATGAGGACAAAGACGGCCAGGGTCAGCAGCGGCATGGTGCGTGTGGCGGTCATGGTAAGTCGATGATCTCCTGCTGGCAGGCGAGCCAGCCCTCCCGGCCGGGCACCATGCCCCGGCCCACGCGGGCCGCTGGGGCATCCTCGACTGCCGGGGCCAGGGCGCCCAGCGGCGCGAAGCTGATGCCGCGTCCTTTGGCCTTGTCCAGGAAGTCGCGGAACAGGGCCAGGCAGCTTACGCCCTCGGCCTCGGCGTGGATGGTCAGCACGTTCAGCTGTCCCGGCCGGCAAAGGTTAAGGACATGGTCGTTGTAGGTGGCGGGGGTCACTATGGCGCCGATCAACTCGTCATAGGTGGGCAGGGTGGTGGGGATTTGCAGCTGGCTCAGGCGACACCCATGCACCATCGGGTAAAATGGGGAGCTGCCCCGGCAGTCGGAGTTGTAACGGCAGGGGAAGGCCTCGCGGGCTATCAGGGCCGCATCGGTGATGCGCCAGGCCGGGGCCGCGGCGCAATCCGGGCGGCGGCCGATGATCTCGGCCAGCCGCTCCCAGCCGCGGCGTAACTCCCGCGCCACCGTGGCCTGGTCCATGGCGGTCACCCGGGTTTGCCAGCGGTGGTGATCCCAGGCGTGCAGGCCGATCTCATGGCCGGCGGTTGCCGCCAGCCGGATCTGTTCGGCGCAATGTTGGCCAATAATTGGCCCTGGCCACATGGTGCCCTTGCACAGGATGTCCCAGCCGTAGAGGCTGGCCGCCTTGGTGCGCATCATCTTCAGCAGAAAGGTCGGCCGCAGCAGCCGCCAGAGGTGGCGTCCCATGTTGTCCGGACCTACCGAGAAAAAGAAGCTCGCCTGGATGTTGGCCTGGTGAAGGAGGCGCACCAGGGCCGGCACCCCCAGGCGGGTGCCGCGCAGGGTGTCGACGTCGATGCGCAGACCGACGACTGGCGGGGCCATGCTCACAGCTCGGCCTGGCCGACCTCATGGCGCAGGAAGTAGTCCAGGGTCTCCTCCACCATCTGGTCGATGGTAACGGTCGGCTCCCAGCCCAGGATGGTGCGGGCCTGGCGGATGGAGGGCAGTCGGTGCAAAACATCCTGGTAGCCTGAACCGTAGAAGGCGCGGGCCTCAACGGGCCGGATCCCGGCAAAGGGCGGGAACTTGTCGCGCAACGGGTGCTTGTTGAATTTCTCGACCAGGATGTCGGCCAGCTCGGCGATCGAGGCCTCGTTGTGCGGGTTGCCGATGTTGAAGATCTTACCGTTGCAGGCGTTGTCCTTGTTCTCGATAATGCGGTAGAGGCACTCGACGCCGTCTTTCACGTCGGTAAAGCAGCGCTTCTGGCTGCCGCCGTCCACCAACCGGATGGGGGTGCCCTCCACCAGGTTGAGGATAAGCTGGGTAATCACCCGCGAACTGCCCACCCGGGCCGAGGCCAGACTGTCGAGCCGCGGCCCCACCCAGTTGAAGGGCCGGATCAGGGTGAAGGCCAGCCCCTCGGTAGCGCCATAGGCCCAGATCACCCGGTCCATGAGCTGCTTGCTGCACGAGTAAATCCAGCGCTGCTTACGGATAGGCCCGAGCACGCAGTTGGAGTTTTCCTCGTCAAATTCCGGGTCGGCGCACATACCGTAGACCTCGGAGGTGGAGGGGAAGATGATGCGCTTCTTGTATTTGGCGCAGTAACGGACGATGCGCAGGTTCTCCTCGAAGTCGAGCTCAAAGACCTTCAAGGGGCGCTTAACGTATTCGGCCGGGGTGGCGATGGCCACCAGCGGCAGGATGATGTCGCACTTGCGGACATGGTACTCGATCCATTCGCGCTGGATGGAGATGTCGCCTTCGCGGAAGTGGAAGCCGGGCCGGCCGAGGTGGCGGCCGATGGAGGTGGCGCCGAGGTCCATGCCGTGCACCTCGTAGCGGCCGCTGTCTAGCAGCCGTTCGCTCAAATGGTTGCCGATGAAGCCGTCCACCCCGAGGATGAGCACGTGCTTCTTGCGGCGTTCCTCGACCTCGGCAGCGGCCCGTAGGCCGAAGCGCATGCCGGCCACCAGATTGAGCTCGCGGGCAAGCTGGGCGCCGTTGACAAAGACCCCGCCCTCCAATTGCCCGGCCTCCACCTGCACCGCGCCTTTGGCGCAGGCGATCACCAGCGGGTCGGTGGA
>DYDL01000244.1 GCA_020717925.1 Desulfocapsa sp. | reverse complement strand
AAGAAGGGGTCTGGACCTTGGACAAAATGTCCCGAGTCCAGCCCCCTGATCTTTTCCTTCTCTTTCATCCCATGATGACAATTGAGGGCATCCTAAAATCAATAAAGCAGGAACCTTGGTAAGCTGTGACTCACTACTGAGCTTGGTAAACTAAACGAAATCCGACAAGACCATAGCTGTCGCCCGGTCGCAGACCTGTCCGGCTCGTTATTTTCAGGTTCCATGGGATCATAATCCAGTCCCTGCCGCCCCGTATGGTACGATAACCACTAGCATCCGGTCCTTGGGGATTATCCTTGGGGCTGGTTCTGTAATAGTATTCAAGACTCCAATCATTCACCCATTCCCATACATTGCCTGTCATGTCATAGAGTCCCAAACCGTTAGGTTTTTTTCCTCCAACAGGATGTACCATGGTGCCTGAGTCAAATGGGGTGTTGTAAGACCACGCATATTCGTCAAGTTTTGATGCATCGTCTGTCCCTGAGTATAGTTTGTTTTTCCCTCTGCTGCCTGCGGCGTATTCCCATTCAGCAGATGTTGGCAATCGGTATTTCTTGCCTGTTTGTTGGGCGAGTTTGTTGATGAATACTTGTACGTTTTCCCAGGTTACACATCTAGCGGGGCAGTTATCACCACATCTTGTATTAGCGATAGGCTCCATTAGCACATTCCACTGTTCTTGAGTTACTTCGTATTTGCCTATATAAAAGTCGTCTACACAGACCTCATGAACAGGTGAATCATGAAGGTCGGTGTCGTCTGGGGACGGGTTGCCCATCTGATAACACCCTCCTTTGACAAAAACAAATTCCATACCTGTTATTGGGTCGCTGTAAGTTTTGCTGGCAGGATTTTGCTGCTGTTTGCAAGAGGTAAAAACTAAAATGAAGATAAAGATGAATGCAAACATGACTGTCAATCTTTTTGCGGAAGTACCATGCAGCACTTTTGTCTGTTTGGTTTGTACTGTCATAATGGCATACGCTCCTTTCTGTTATGTCCTCAAAATTATTTTCTCTTTCATGGTAATACCTTTTCGAGGCACGTTGGAATCACATCTCAGAAGCCAGCTTCCTTCAGGTGGCGCGCAGCCAGGATGGTAACGGCTTTGCCATCGAAACGATACCGTGCCACATAGCCGCTGTCTCCAAAGTCAATCAGCCATTCCCGGAACTCGTCCGGCGCATCCGCAACAGGTCGGCCAATCTGTGGTTGATGCCCGAGTACCCGCATAGCCTGCATAATGGTTTCGGCGGCGCGCTTTGGGTAATAATATGGGGTCAATTTGACCCTCTAGGGGCTCCTTCAGCCCAACGGCAACAGCATAAGCATAACGGAACACACTAAAGTTCTTCTCAAGCACGGCTTTCCTGGTTCTTAACCTGTTATATTTTCACAGCATTTTTTAAACTTTTTTCCGCTTCCACAATAACATGGATCATTTCTTCCAATATTGTGTTCATTGGTTTTTGTCTGTGCAGGGGTTAAAAGGATTTTCAGGGTTGCAATATCTTCTGGTCTGTCAGGGTCAATAATTATCATCGATACCCAGTTGTTTTTCTGAAAAACAGCATCAACCTCATTTTTTCTTTCTTCCGTCTGAACATATACAGTAGCTGGATTTCTTTTAGTCCCAAGTTTGTGATACCTGTAATTGGTAATCTTCTTTACCCCTTTGTCGTGATCAAAGGTCTTGCCAGTTTGTTTATGCGTAAATATTTTCTTAACCATATTAAGTTTACCAGCATGCAATCACAAATTGTGTATAATTACAAAGTTACCTGTGAACATTCCACCTCATCGTTCGCGCGAAGCATAACAATATGGGGAGTGTCCATATTTTTCTCCAAAATTGCATGGGCTGGTTTCGTTAAATCACGAAAACAGGATGTCCCGTTTTGTAAGCCCTTATTGTTTTCGGTACGCCTTGTCATGCTGAATGTGCAGGCTGACCAGGACCACGGTTGGCCCCTTGCGCAGGCAGGCAATGGCGCGCACGGCGCCGCTGACCCTGAGCGAGTATAACTGTTCGCCGCTGGCTGGCTCGATCATGCCGTGCAGTTTCTCGAAGTTGAGGCCGGGGTGGCGCCAGAGTCGCTGCAGGTCGAGGGTCTGAAGCAGTTGGAGCATTTTGGCGGCAGCTCTGCGGACGCGCGGCTCGGCCTCCATGACGGCTTCGTCAAAGGCGGGACGGATCTCAACCCTCACCAGCCCACCTCTTGGCCAGCGCCGCTGCCTGCTCCGGGGTCTCGATTTTACGGGATGGGCGCGGATCGGCCAGGGATGCCGTGATGGCCTGTTTGCTCTCCGCCGTCCATGCCCACATCTGGTGCTTGGGAACCGGTTCGACCGGAATCAGCATGATTCGGCCATCCTCCAGGATTTCCAGGTCAATGGCGTCCCCTGGCTGGATTCCGAGAGTAGGGGGCAGGGTGATGCGCCGTCGGGCGTCTGCTTGTAGCAACATGGTGGTGTCCTCCTGCTATGCAATATAGCACCGGATACCATTTAGGGCAATACCCATTTGCCCACCTCAAGGACGGCTGATAACGCAAGAAATTCACTTCGGATCTGCTAACTTCAAGATCATGTCGTTCAGGTTGCAGCAGATCACCTCGTAGTCGCCGAATTGTTTGGTGTATGGGCGTGCAATATCTTGGGCTACCAGGAACGACACACCTTCGGGGTAGGCTTTTCTGAAGAGCTTCAGCGGGCCGGGGTCGAACCGTTCGGCCCGCCATTTGCATTCTATGGCCACTGGTCCGCCGCGGCGGCGGGGGATGACAAAATCCACCTCATTGCCGCGTTTATCTCGCCAATAGTTGATCTCGCGGTTTTGCAGGCACCCGTGCAATTCGTTCAGTACCAAATGTTCCCACAGAACTCCCATGTCATCGGGCCGGAGGGTGTTCCACCCCTTGAAGCAACAAACAAAGCCGGTATCGAAACCATAGACCTTCGGCGCTGCCACGATCTCCGTCGGTTTGTAGCTGCTGAATGGCCTGACGACATGGGCCACGAAGGTGGCCTCCAGCACGGCCAGATAGTTGGCTATGGTGGGGCGACTGACTTCGCAGGGCCGAGCGTATTTCGTGGCCTCGAAAATTCCGCCGCTGTTGACCAGCAGTAACTCCAGCAGTCTCTGGAACGAATGCCGCCGTTCCAGGCGAAAAAGTTCCAGGATATCCTTGGCCCAGTAGCCGTCAATCCACTCTTGGTAATCGGCCTCGGTCGGGTGGTTGTCTAGAAAAAAGGGCGGCAGCCCGCCGTGGAGCATACGACGTCCCAAATCGCTATTGTCGAACTCGACACCATCGGCTGCAATCATTGGGGTGAGCCAGAGATCGGCCTTGCGGCCGGCCAGGGTGTCGCGAAACTTGGCGGAGGCACCCAGGGTAGAGGAGCCGGTGGCGATGATCCTTAAGGCCGGATAATGGTCGGCGGCAATCTTCAGCAGTTCGGAAGGATTGGCAAGCCGGTGAATTTCGTCGAGAATAATCAGCCTATCCGGTAAACCTTTTAGAAAGGCTTCAGGGTCGTCGGTCATCCGGCGGGTGCTGGGCAACTCACAGTCAAAATATTCCGCGTCGGTCAGACTTTGACACAACAGCGTCTTGCCTGCCCGCCGCACCCCGGAAAGCCAGAGGACGGAACGACGGCCAAAGGACTTGGCAATCTTTTTCTGCCAGTATTTTCTGTTCTTCATGCAACCATAATTGCATATAGTTATACTAAATGCAAAAGTATT
>DYDL01000243.1 GCA_020717925.1 Desulfocapsa sp. | reverse complement strand
GCTGGAACGTGGCCGAATGCTCCTTTGAGAAGCGCAAGGAGTGCACCGCCTTCATGGCCAGCGGTCTGGTGCCGAGCAGGATCGACAAGAACTCCGCCGGCCGGCCGGGGCAGGTGGCGGGACGCATCGTGCAATTTCCGCAAAGGGTGCAGGCGGTGCCGATCCGTCGGGCCACCACGGGCTGACGTCTGCCGCCAAACCGTTTTGTCTACAGGCCCTTCCCTGCTGGTTGTCGCTTCAGGTAGTTGTCGAAGCAGCAAGGCCGGGAAGGGCCTTGCTGTTTCCACCACCACAATCTGACAAATTGGTTTGACATAAGCCGCGGATCAACGGTAGAGTTCATATTTGTTGCATGGTGGAACATTATGCCGGCGCGATTGCGGCGCGGGGCCTGTTTTTGGGGATCTGGCTCAAGACCTTCACCTTTGCGGTCAGGACAACATGTTCATCGACAAGAGACGTGAAGATCGGTTTGGTGCCGATCTATCGGTTGCCATGGTATTGCGGCGCCGAGGGGAAGACGGGATAGTCTGCGAGCCGCTGGCCGCTGAAATCGTTGATATCTCAAAATATGGCGCCCGCCTGTTCATGGACCACATCCGGGTGGACGTCTTTCATCTTTTTTATACTCCCAGGGATCAAGCCAACTGCGCCCTTTTTCTTGAAGGCGTTCCGGCCCTTGCTGAATCTTTTTCCGTGCCAGTATGGCCCACCTGGTTCGACCGTCTCCTGCTTGAGGATGATGTGAAGCCATTTCAGATGGGGGTGGAATTCCTGCTGCACCCCCACGATGAGCAGGTGGACAAACTGCTTAAACTTGCCAGTAAACAGCCTTGCTGCTCCCGCGGCTTGCTGGAAAGGTTCCGCCTTTCCAGGTCGGCTTGACGGTTTTTCTGGCATGCCGGTGCCTCCCCCTTGACACCTAAGAAAAAATCCAGGTAAAGTGCGCCGACTTTTCAAGGTCTGGCGCGATAATTTTGCGACGAGCGGGCAGGATGACCATCGGCAGGCGCAGGCGCCGGACGGCAGCAGGTAAAAAGGAGAGCAATTCGTGGGTCCGATAGCCAGACTGGGTGAGTACACCCTGTATTATCTCTATGATCTGGGTCGGATGGGGAAGTTTTTGTTCTTTGCCGTGCGGGGCTTGTTCGCGCGGCCCTTCCGGTTGGTTGAGGTTCTCCGCCAGGTCAGGCTGATTGGCGCCAACTCTTTTGTCGTCATTTTTTTTACCGCCGCCTTTACCGGCATGGTGCTGGGGGTGCAAGGTTACTATACCCTGCGTAAATTTGGTTCCGAGGGCGCCTTGGGTTCGGCCGTGGCCCTGACCCTGATCCGGGAACTGGGGCCAGTGTTAACCGCCCTCATGGTTACCGGTCGGGCCGGGTCGGCCATGTGCGCCGAGATCGGCATCATGCGCAACTCCGAGCAGCTTGACGCCCTGGTTTGCATGGGCGTGGACCCCTTCCGTTACCTTATCTCTCCCAAGGTATTGGCCACGCTTTTGTCCGTGCCGGTACTTACCCAAATTTTCACCTTGGTGGGCATCTATGGTGGTTACCTGAGCGGCGTCATTCTGCTTGGCGTCAATCCCGGCGCTTATTTTTCCGGCATGGAGCAGAGTGTCCTCAATCAGGACATCAACCTGGGCATTATCAAGTCCTTTGTCTTTGCCCTGATCATTGTCTGGGTCTGCGCGGCCAAAGGATTTTACGTCCACGAGATTCGCAACGCCGGTTTTGGCGCCGAGGGGGTGAGCCGGGTGACCACCCAGGCCGTGGTGCTCTCCTCCATTGCGGTACTTATCTGGGATTATCTGTTGACCGCCCTCCTGCTTTAGTTGCATGAGAGCCGGCAGGTGGCGAAGAGCATGACTATGGCCGATGAAGCGATTATCGAACTGGTTGACGTGGTGAAGTCCTTTGGCTCCCAGCGGGTGCTGGACCACGTCAATCTGCGCATTCCCGCCGGCCGGACCACGGTGATTGCCGGGGGCAGCGGCCAGGGTAAGAGCGTGAGTTTGAAGCTTATCCTGGGTTTGATGCGGCCGGACAGCGGCCGTATCATGGTGCAGGGCAAGGATATTACCAGCATGCGGCCGGGAGAGTTGAACCAGATGCGCCTGAATTTCGGGGTGCTTTTTCAGGGCGCGGCCCTGCTCGATTCGCTCACCGTTTTTGACAACGTCGCCCTGCCGCTCAGGGAACGAACCAAACTCCGACCCACCGAGATCAGGGATAAGGTTTTCCAGGGGTTGGAGCAGTTTGACTTGAGGGGCCATGAAGAAAAATATCCGGCCCAGCTCTCCGGCGGCATGAAGAAAAGGGTAGGGCTGGCCAGGGCCTTGCAACTGGAGCCTAAGATCATGCTCTTCGACGAGCCCACCACCGGCCTTGACCCGGAACGGACCAAGGAGATATATCGGCTCTTTTTTGATACCCAGAAACATTTTGGTTACACCTCGATCATTGTCAGCCATGATATTCCCAAGATTTTCAACCTGGCCGATCAGGTGGTCCTGTTGAACCAGGGTAAGATCGTCACCTTTGAAAGTCCCGAGGCGATTCAACTGAGCGCCGGTTCCGCGACGCTGGATTTCCTCAGCAAATCCATGGGTGATGTATACCGGAGCAGTGAACTGGAAGGAACGCTATGAAAAAAAACGGGCTTGAATTTATTGTCGGACTCTTTATGATTGCCGGGTTTCTGGCCTTTGTCTATGTTTCGCTGCAGTTCGGCGAGTTCTCCGTGTTTTCCATGGAGAAAAATTATAAGGTCTACGCCGAGTTTGACAGTGTCTCTGGCCTGAAGACCGGGGCGGTCATCGAGATGGCCGGCGTCCCTGTGGGCAAGGTGGCCGCCATTGGTCTTGGCGAGAATCGGGCCCGGGTCACGCTGCAGATTGCTCGTGATATAGCCATCACCGACGACGCCATCGCCTCCATCAAGACCCAGGGCATTATCGGCGACAAGTACATGAAAATCCAGCAGGGCGGCGCAGCGGAAAAGCTGCAACCCGGTGGGGTGCTCACGGAAACCGAATCCGCCGTTGATCTTGAGGAGCTGGTCAGCAAATATATTTTTGGCAAGGTTTAGGCCATGGGTTTCCCCCGGGTGGTCTTCGGGTTTTTCGCTATGGTTGAGCAGGTACTAAGGAAGAGAGCGAGATGACTTTCAGATTGGGTCGGGTTGTGGCCCGTGCCGCGCTGTTTTTTTTGCTTGGCTGGATGTTGTCCGCCTGTGGTTCGTTGCGATCCGATTCAGCGCCCATTTCCCTGGAACAACAATGGGCCGATGAGGAGGATGCTCTTTTAACGGAGCCCGTGGTTTACGACCCCTTGGAGTCGGTCAACCGCAAGATCTTTCTGTTCAACGATCGCCTCTATTTCTGGGCGTTCAATCCCACGGCCACGGCCTATGCGAAAGTGGTGCCCAAGGATGTCCGCGGTTCCCTCAACCGGGCGGTGGACAACCTGATCTTCCCGGTCCGGTTCTGCAATTGCCTGTTGCAGGGCAAGGTGCGCGGGGCAGGCGTCGAACTCGGCCGCTTTACGGTGAATACCACCTTGGGGCTGGCCGGCCTGACCGATCCGGCCGCGGATGTCTTCGGGCTGGAACCCCCGCCGGTGGAAGACCTTGGCCAGAGCTTGGGCGTGCACGGCGTTGGCACTGGCCCATACCTGTGCCTGCCGTTTTACGGCCCCTCCAATCTCCGCGATGCCGCAGGCCTATTCGGCGACCGTCTGATCACCCCGGCCTTCTACCTCACGGCCGACGATTTTGCCGCCGGCTCCACCTATTACCTGACCGATCTGGTCAACCGTCTCTCCCT
>DYDL01000242.1 GCA_020717925.1 Desulfocapsa sp. | reverse complement strand
CGTTGGCGATGTCCTGAGCCTTGTACAGCGTGCACGGCGCGGCCGTGGCGGCGGGCACGCCCGACATGAACGTCATGAGAATCGAGATCGAGCCTGTCATGATCGTCCTCCTCCAGTCACCGCGTTGCGGTCTGTCCGCCATGATGAGTCCTCCTGCGGCACCGGGTCTGTCGTCCTGGCGACTCCCGGGTGGGGCGCGACGTGTGGACGCAGGGGCCAGTGTCAGGGTTCAGGGTTTCAGGTTCCAGTGTTCAGGTTTCAGGGAAGACGGGGAATAACGCATCATCCACCTTCGACAATGTAACCCTATAGCTTTCCGAAGTCAACTCCATCCGACTTTTTTGCGACGGAGCCGACTTCGCCTGGGTGATAACATTGTCGGGGAATCGGCGTAGTCAAGCGCCAGTCCTGACATTCGGGGGCGACAGGCAGGCCGATTGCCGGGGTGGGAATCCGAATCCGCCGCAGCCGGAAGAAACGCGGTCCCCCAGCGGAAAAGGACTTGGAGCGGGCTTGACAGCGCCACCGCCCAAGAGCGCTCGCCGCAGGGCAGGTTCTGCCGTTCCGCTTCCCCCTGGCAAGTCCCTCCCCCCCCCTCTTCCCCTACTTGAACAGGGTGTCTGGTATAGTGGGACGGGTTTCCGGTTCTGCCGTCTGGCGGTCCTCGCCCACACCGCGGCTCTCGTCCTTGCAGCGCGGGATGGCGGCAACTCCTTCCAGTATCGATACGGCGCGCCGGGCGCCCGGCGCCGCAGACTACCGGCCGGGCGCCTTCGACCCCCGCGCGACCGCCTGGGCTTGTGCGCGGTGTCCGCGATGCCGCGGCTCGCCAACGTCCGCTTTGTGGCCAACTTGGATCCGCCGTTCTTGTCGTTCCGCACTATGGACCCGACCCGACGCCACGGCCCAAACGCCGACGGAGAGCAGCCACCTTTCTTCTCTTAGCCGCATGGGGGTGTGGGGGACTCCCCCGCGAACGTGACCGCATCAACCCTGACGCCCGGTCAAGCGGACACCCGAGCCCCCGCCCCGGCCGTCACGTACTCATTTCCCCGATGAGCCGCTTTTCTTCCCAGACTCCACTTGCATTTCAAATCTGGCAGTATATAGTACTGTCAGAAGGAGGCACGCCATGACAGAGAAAGACAACCTGAACATGAAGGCGGCGGTCGCGGCCCTGCGCCGGTACGGGAAACTCAAAGAGGAGGCGGCCCGGATCGGGACGGCCCTGGCCGCCACGCTGCTGAGCCGCCGCACGGTCTGCGGCAAGCCCGGGTGCGGGTGTCGCACCGACCCGGCACAGCGGCACGGGCCGTACTGGCAGTTGACGTGGAAGGAAAAGGGCAAGACGGTCACACGCCGGGTACCGGCAGAGGCGGTGTGCGTCATACGCGAGTGGATCGCCAACAGCCGTCGATTGCGGCGCGTCCTGGCGGGGATGGAGAGCGCCGCGCGTCAGGCGGCGGCGCTGAGACCGAAAGACACAGCGACGTCGGAAGGACTCGAGCCACGCCGAAACTGACTCCCAACCGAAGCCCGGGAGGGCGGGCCGCGTCGGCGTGCATCCCCGCGGCCGGCGGTTCGGACTGCCCGCGGCGCCATGCCTGCCCGCACCTGGGCTTTCAGTCCGGCGACGAGGTGGTGGCCGAGGTCGGGCGCCTGCGCCGCGAACTGGCCGACCTGCGGACGGTCCTCGATACGGGGGTGAAGGCGTTCGCCGAGCGCGACGCCGAACTGGCCCGGCTGCGAGCGGAAAACGAGGTACTGCGTCGCAAGCTCGCCGACGCGCACCAGGCCCCGTTCCGCAAGAGCCACGACGCGCCGCGGCCCGAACCGCCATCCGGGCAACTCGACGCGGGACCGGCCCGCAAAAAACGCGGCGCCCCGGTCGGGCACCGCGGCGCCACCCGAGCGTTGCCGGACCGCGAGCCGGACGAAACCATCGACGTCGCGCCGGACCTATGCCCCCATTGCGGCTCGGCCGATATCAGCCCCTGCGACGACATCGAAGAGCACATCCAGGAAGACATCCGGATCGTCCGCCCCACGCTCACGCTGTTCCGCAAGCGCCGCGGCTACTGCCGGAACTGCCGCAAGACCTTCTTCCCGCGCGGCCCCGGCGAGGTCCCCCACTCCCGCATCGGTCCGGTCGCCAAGGCCGCCGCGGAGTATCTGCACTACGCGGCCAGGGTCCCGGGGCAGAACGTCGCGGTGGTGTTCGGCGCGCTCTGGGGACTGCCCTTCACGCCCTCGGCCCTGGTCGGGTTCGATACGCGCACGGCCTGCGCCGGCCGGCCCGTTTACGACAAGATCGCCGAGGCGGTCAAGTACAGCGCCACGCTCAACGTGGACGAATCCGGCTGGCCGATCGGCCCAGTCCACGCCTGGATATGGGTCCTGACCAACCCGGACGCGACGTTGTTCCGCATCGCCCCCAGCCGGGGCTCGGCCGTCGTCAAAGACATCCTCGGCGAGAACTACGGGGGCGTGCTCGGCAGCGACTGCTTCAGCGGCTACAACCCCGTGGAGGCCGCGGCCAAGCAGAAATGCCTGACCCACTACGAGCGCACCGCCACGGAAATCGAGAAGTTCCACCCCGGCGATCCGGCCGCCCTGGCCTTCGCCGCCAGCGTCAAGGACCTGCTCAAGGAGGCGCGACAGGTCAAACGCGACTGGCTCGCCGGCGCGCTCACCGACCCGGACGCGGCCGCCAGCGCCGCTACGTTCGAAGGCCGGCTCGATGCCCTGACCGCCAACGCGTTGGACAACAAGGACGCCGAGAACCTGCGCCAACGCTTCGTCACGCACCGCGACGCCAACTTCACGTTCCTGCGCTACCGCGACGTCGAACCGGACAACAATCGGGCCGAGCGGGCGTTGCGCCCGTCCGTGGTCGCGCGCAAGGTCAGCTATGGCAGCAACTCGGTCCTCGGCGCCTGGAACCACGAGACCATCATGAGCCTGGTCGAAACCGCGCGGCTGCACGGCATCGCGCCGCTCGACGTGTTCATGGACCTGGCCAAGAACCAACCGCCCCATGCCTTGGACGCGCTCTTCACCCCCAAGGCGCCAACGCTAACGACGGCTGACGCCCGCCCCGACTACCTCCCCGTTCGGGCCGGCGCGCTCCAGGAGCGGGCCCCGCCCCAGTGAACATGTCCGCACCACGCCGGAGCAAAACCCGGGCCACGAACACCGGCCCAGCCCGGACAGCCTCCGCCACGGCGAACCGCCCGGAACAGACGGCAACAGCCCGCCTGCCGAGAACCACTCCGGCGGCAGTCACATTCCCCATGATTTTGCCATCCATGATTTTGCCACCGCAATCCGGCCTCACATCACGGTCTTGCAGAGCGGAACTCCACGGCGGCAAGGAAGAACACCCAGAGCCAAGGCTCATCGGGTAGCGTCGCCCCCCGCCACACCCGCCATCACACCGGCCCAGGCTTTCCCACTTCGGATAGCTATAGGGTTACCTCTTCCCTACTCTTTTCCTGCCGGGCCATGGATCCGGCGAGTGCAAGGTGGCGGGTGGCATCCCTGCCCACCCGGCCCGCGCCTCCCCTCACGCGCCCGGCACACCAGAATCCCCAAGAAGCCCCAAAAGGGTGACGGATGTGATCAACCGATCGGGCAGGAATCCATACAGGTTGCCTGTCCCCAGGTCCCGTGTTGCCGCGTCCGACGCCCTGGCAGAGACATGTCTCAATGCCCTCGCCACAAATTGCGTGTCCCCAAGGTTCCTCCAACGGCAGGTCAGACTCGCCCAGGCACCAATTCGAGTGGCAGGAATCCTCACCTTCA
>DYDL01000041.1 GCA_020717925.1 Desulfocapsa sp. | reverse complement strand
TTTCCGACCACGGTTCAAGAGCATGACAAGGAAAAAACGTTTACATTATGTATTAATGGGCTTTCATTTGTGCTATACTTAAGTAAATGATAATCTGTTTTCTGACCGTCTACTATACTTGGGGAGGAAAAACATGATTGTCAACCCTAGTGATGTCGCCAACCTTTACGTCGCCAACCGCGAACAACCGCTACCAAAACCTGCTGAAGCCACGAAGGGTCCGCAGGCATCGGAAGCTGGCGAGCCCCAGGACAACGGTCCCGCGGTAGTCTCCAACATTTCCGCTGCCGCCTTGGAGACCGCCCGGGCGGTGCGCAAGTCGGAGCGGGCCACGGAGCAGAGTCGTGCCATGGCTACGAAGGCCGAGGAGCCGCCTGCCGCCGTCTCTCCCCCGCCGGACAAGGCCGATCAGCTCCGGTCACGTATTGATCTCATGGTCTGAACGCGTTTCCTGTTAATGTCTGATAGCCCAGGGTAAGCCCTTAAGGCGCCCTGGGCTTTTTTTATGCGATATGGTTACAGCCCAATCTCCCGCAGGAAGGCATCGTCGCGGGTCCAATTCTTGCGGACCTTGACAAACAGCTTCAGAAAAACCTTCTGATCCAGCATGGCTTCGATGTCGACCCGGGCTGCCCGGCCTATCTGTTGCAGCTTGCTGCCCTGTTTACCGATGACAATGGCCTTCTGAGAGTCCTTTTCCACAAAGATGGTGGCATGAATGGTCACCAGACCGCGTTCCTGCTCTTCCTTGAAGCTGTCCACGGTGACCGCGGTGGAGTAGGGGATCTCCTGGCCGGTTAACAGAAAGATCTTTTCCCGGATCAGCTCGCCCACAATAAAACGCTCGGTGGCATCGGTGGGAATGTCCTCCGGGTAGAGGCGCGGGCCGATGGGCAGCAGGGGCAGCAATTCTTGCAGCAGCAGCGCGGTGCCATCCTCCCTCAGGGCCGAGATGGGCAGCATGGCCTTGAAGGGATAGACCTGTTGGTAGGCCTGCAGGATGGGCAGCAACTGATCGCGCGGCTTCAGATCAATCTTGTTGATGACCAGGATTACCGGGCGGTCCACCCCTTTGAGATGCTTGGTGGCATTGGTGGCCGCGGCTTGGTCCGGCAGGGGCAGGGTTATGTCCACCATGAATATGATGGCGTCTACCTCGGCCAGGGTTTCCAGGGCGACACGGACCATGCCCTGGTTCAACGGGCTGTTGGCCTGGTGTATGCCCGGGGTGTCGAGCAGCACCACCTGATAGTCCGCACCGTTCAGGATGCCGAGGATGCGGTTGCGGGTGGTCTGGGGCTTAGCCGAAACAATGGAGATTTTCTGGCCGAGCAGGTTGTTGAGCAGGGTCGATTTGCCCACATTGGGCGGCCCGATCAGGGCGACCATGCCTGAAATGACCTCTTTTTCCGTTGGCTGCGGCATGGCTGATTCCTGGTGAAAGTTTTAGACCAGTGGGACTACCGATCACCAGCATGGTAACCGAAAAGGGTGACAAAGGCGACAAGAGTTGGTAACAATGCAGGTTTTACCGGCCCGAAAACCGTTGCGGCAAAAGGATTACATGGGATTGCAAGGCAAGATCATCGAGTATGTGGACAACGGCAAGTTCCTCTGCGCCTTTGTGCAGGAGGAAACTGGCAACCGACTGCGCCTGCTTAACCAGAACAGCAGGGAGGTCAGCCTGCCCCAGGCCAGGGTTGTTTATGAAAACCGCGGGCCAATGGTTACCGGCCTGGACCGAGAGGCAATGCTGACCTTGCTTAAGGAAACCGCCGAACTGCGGCAGGCCCTGATGGCAGAGGTACGCCTCCAAGAGATATGGGAACTGGCCAGCGCGGAAAGTGACGCTGACTTCACGCCCGCTTTTCTGGCTGAACTCTGTTTCGGCAAGGAGATTGGCGACGATCAGGTGGCCGCTTTCCTGCGCTCTGTTTTCGCCGATCGGCTCTATTTCAAGTACCGGGACGGCCGCATCGTCGTGCACCAGCAGGAGGTGGTTCACGAATTGCGCGGCCGTCGGGAAAAGGAACAGCAGAAAGAGGAATTCCTGGAAGAGAGCAGTCAGGTTCTGGCCCGGCTCATGGCGGACCAGGATAGCTGTGACTGGCCCGAGCGGGAACGCTGCCTGCGGCTGGTGGAGGATTATTTCCTGCGCAACGGCGAGGCCGTTGACAGTGGTCTGGCCAGAGAAATACTCAAGAAGGCTGGATTGACGCGGCCCCACGACCCTTATTGGGTGCTGGTGCGGTCCGGATTCTGGCAACAGGACGAGAATGTCGGCTTGCGCCGCTACGAGGTGCCGGTGGCCTTCAGTGAAGAGGCCATGGTCAGGGCGCGCCAGTTGACGGAACCTGGTGCTGAAGCCTTGCTGGCCGAAGGGCGGCGCGATCTGCGCGACCTTGACCTGTTCACCATTGATGGCCCCAAAACCCGGGATTACGACGACGCCTTGCACCTGGAAGAGCAGGGGGGCAATTTTCTGGTGGGTATCCACATAGCCGATGTTTCCCGCTTCGTGGCGCCGGGCGACCCGCTCTTTGAGGAGGCCAGGCGTCGCGGCACCTCCCTCTACTTTGCCGACGACCAGGTGCCCATGTTGCCGCCCGAGATTTCCGAAGGGCTGTGCAGCCTCATCGTGGGCCGGGACCGGGCGGCCCTAAGCGTTCTCGTTACCCTCTCCCCGGACGGTGAGGTTCTGGATTTTACCATTGTGCCCAGCGTAGTGCGGGTAAAAACACGCCACACCTACGGAGAGGTAGACCTGCTGGCGGTATCCGACCCGGTTATCCAGACCCTGCTGCGCCTGGCTGGTCGCCTGCAGGATCGCAGGGTCAGGGCCGGCGCCCTTATCCTGCCCGTGCCGGACGTGAACGTCAGTCTGGGCCAGGATGGTGAGATCCAAATCGACTTGGCGCCGGTGGACACTCCAGGCCGCTGCCTGGTAGCAGAGTTCATGGTTTTGGCCAACTCCCTGGCCGCCCAGTATCTTGCCGACCGCGAGATTGCGGGGTTGTTTCGATGCCAGGACCAGCCCAAGCGTTTGCTGATGCAGGGCAAGGGAGCGGATTTTTTTCTCACCTACCGGCAGCGCAAATATCTCTCCCCAGGCAGACTGGTGACCACGCCGCAACCGCACAGCGGTGTTGGTGTCATGCAGTACACCACCCTGACCTCACCCATCCGCCGCCTGCTCGACCTGGTCATGCAGCACCAGTTGAGCGCCCTGTTGCGCGGCCAGGGCCAACTCTTCAGCCAACGGGAATTGGAGGAGATGGCCGGCACTATCCAGAGTTTGCAGACCCGCGCCAATCTGGTGGGACAACTCCGGCACCGTTACTGGCTGCTGAAATACCTGGAAAGCAAGATGGGCACCCGCGTACCGGCCCTGATCCTCGAACGAGGCCCCAACCGGGTCAAGGTGGTGCTGGCAGACCTGCTGCTTGAGAGCGAACTGCCCAGCCGACCAGGCATAACGTTGGAGCCCGGCGTCACCGTGCAGGTGCGGATCGTCAAGGTGGACCCATTGGACAATCTGTTGCGGCTGGAGTGGTGAGAGGAAGGTGAAAGGTCAAAGGTGAAAGGTCAAAGGAAGAGAAGAGGGGAATGGTTGGAAGCTGGATCTTGTTTTTTTCTTGCTTTCACCTTTCACCTTTCACCCTTCACCTTCTTCAGTCATAAACAATACAAGTCCAGCGTTCTAGGATGGCCTCGGTTTCCTCGTCCAACTGGTCGGCCACCTCGTGGATCTGGTATTCATGGCCGCAGGCAGTGCACTTCATGCGCACCCGGCGGCAGGCGCGCTGCACTTCGAGTTTTCCTTGGCACTTCTTGCATTGCATAATGTTTGCTTGCTTTGTCGTGACCAGCTAGGCCAGCAACTCAGCCCTGGTGAAGACTGCCTTTAAAGGAAAGCCTTGCGCAGCCAGAATTTCCGCGCCGCCCTCCTGGCGATCAACCACGGTAACCACCAGCCCCACCC
This sequence comes from Desulfocapsa sp., assembly GCA_020717925.1. GTDB lineage: Bacteria > Desulfobacterota > Desulfobulbia > Desulfobulbales > CG2-30-60-27 > CG2-30-60-27. The sequence continues at coordinate 16,066 of DYDL01000041.1, read as the reverse complement.
GGAACCCGGCCGCCCGCACCCTTTCAATTACCTGTAGCAGGGTGCCACCGGTGGTCACCACGTCCTCCACCAGGGCAACCAGCCCGCCGGGTGGCAGGTTCTTCATGCCCTCAATGTACTGGCCGGTACCGTGGCCCTTAGCCTCCTTGCGCACGATAAAGGCCGGGATGGGTTGTCGCGCAAGAAAGCTCACCATGGAGACGGCGGTAACCAGCGGGTCGGCGCCCAGGGTCATGCCACCCACCGCCACAATGGGTTCAGGGTGGTCCTTGATGAGGTCGAAGAGCAGCCGGCCGCAGAGGTAGGCGCCTTCCGCCGACAGGGTAGTCTGCTTGCCATCGATGTAGAAGTCAGACTGCTTGCCGGATGAGAGGGTAAAGGTTCCCTGGCGATATGATTTCTCCAACAGGATCTGTTTCAGGCGTATGCGGTCGTTCACTGGCTTGTCCTTTGCTGAGATTATTAAAGCTGCGGGCAACTATACCGACAAGAGCAGGCGGTGGCAAAGATTTTCTCAAGGCACGACAACGGCGAATCGGGTATTTTGCCCCATAGCTAAACAAGGAAGACAACGATGACACAGGCAGAGCAATGGCGCCGTAAACTTGACCACCTGAGGGCCCTTTTGCAAGAGCTGGGTTCGGTGCTGGTGGCTTACAGCGGCGGGGTGGACAGCACCCTGCTGGCAACAGTGGCTTGGGAGACGCTGGGGGGTAAGGCTATAGCGATGACCGTGACTTCTCCCACCTATGCTGCCAGGGAATTGACGGCGGCAAAAGAGGTTGCCGCTGGTCGTGGCTTCCGACACCTGATCGTTGAGTCCAACGAACTCAACATCCCGGGTTTTGCCGAAAATCCACCCAATCGCTGCTATCTATGCAAGGAGCATCTGTTCAAACAATTACGGCAACTGGCAGCCAGTCACCGACTTAGCCATGTACTGGATGGCACCAATCTTGATGATCAATCCGACTATCGACCCGGCCGACAGGCAGCCTCGGAATATGGGGTGCGGAGCCCGCTGCTGGAGCTTGGTTTCTCCAAGGATGATATCCGCATGGCCTCCCGTGCCCTGGGGTTGCCCACCGCGGATCGGCCCGCTACCGCCTGCCTGGCCTCCAGGTTGCCATACGGCACCAGCATAACCCTTGAAAAGCTGGGGCAGATCGAGGCCATGGAGGACTTTCTGCACGACCATGGTTTCCAGCATTGCCGGGCGCGTCATCACGGCTCATTGTTACGCATCGAGCTTGACGGGGCAGGGTCAGCCCGACTGCTGGAGTCAGGTTTGCGCCAGCGCTGTCTTGCCCATGCCAAGGGGCTGGGATTTATCTATGTCACCTTGGACCTGGAAGGATATCGAACCGGCAGTGCCAACGAGATGTTGCGTCCGACCATTCCAAACAACAACCAGGCTTGAGTTGGCCCTTGCTCCATGAGGCTTTGGGAGGTATGTTGTCTGGCGCGTCGGCAGCCAATTAACGCTCCCCTGCCTATGCCAAGGAAATTGTTTCAACTGGTTTTTTACTTAGGAGGCCTGGTTTCTTTCAAAGCACCAAAGGAAAGTGCGGGACGAAACTCGACACGACATGCAACTTGATTTTCTAAATCCGCAGTCCGCGGTGTTTTGGGTCCGTATCGGGGTAACCCTGCTGTGCGGCGGTGTTATCGGTATGGAGAGACAGTTGCGGGGCAAGCCAGCCGGGATCAGGACCAGCATCCTTATCTGTTTTGGCACCTATATTTTCGTCGCCCTGGCCGCGGCGCTGGACCCGAACAGACTTGACCCGTCGCGGGTCCTCGGCCAGGTGGTAACCGGCATTGGTTTTATCGGGGCGGGCGTCATCATGTCCAAAGAGGGTTCAGTGAAAGGGGTCACCTCTGCCGCGGTCATCTGGGTGCTGGCCGGGATCGGCGCCGCCATTGGCCTTGATCGGCTGGAACTAGCCGTCGCTTTTACCGCTGTCACCGTGGGGGTGCTGCTGGGCGTTGAATTTCTTGAAACAACCTTTCAGAAATTACGGCGTGGCGTCCACGGTCGTGGCCTGCCGTCCGAGGAGGGATCCGACCCAGAGTGCGGCCCGCGCGTTATGGATCAGGAGTAAATTTTTTTTAAGCACTGAGGATCTGATATGGCACAGGTAAAGAAAGGCAACCGGGTTAAGGTGTTTTACACGGGCAAACTTAATGACGGTACGGTGTTCGAGACCAATATCGGCAAGCCCCCCCTGGAGTTCACCGTGGGCAAAGGCAAGGTGATCAAGGGTTTTGAGAACGCCGTTATCGGCATGACCACTGGCCAGGTTAAAACCGCTAAATTCAAGCCGGCCGAGGCCTATGGCCAGAAAGATCCGGGGCTGGTGTGGACAGTTACGGCCGGTGAACTGCCGGCTGGCACAAACCTGACGCCAGGTAAGGAGGTGGCCTGCACGCGCGCTGACGGAACCCAGGTGGCAGGGCTGATTTCGACCATCGAGGGCGACCAGGTTGTGGTGGACGGCAATCACCCCCTGGCTGGACGCAGCCTGACCTTTGAAATCAAGCTGGCTGACCTGAGTTGATACTTGCAGGACGACAAATCCGGGACGAGGCGCGACTGCTGCTGACAATGGTAGGGGATGGGCATGACGGAAGAGAAGGTATCGACACTTATCGAACATCTGGCCGAACTGCGCATGCGGTTGATCGTCAGCATCATCGCCGTGGTGGTGGGCATGGGCGTTGCCTGGAATTTTTCCAACAACCTCCTGGACTTCATGGAAAGGCCATTGACCGGAAGAACCTATCTTACTGAAATCAAAAAAGATATCTATGCCCAAGTCAAGGAACTCGCCCCAGGCCTTTATAGCTACTACAAGCTGGAACAGGAGGTCAACGCCCCTGAGAAGCAACGGGTGCTCAATTATTCCGCACCGCTGGAACCTTTTTTCATGCAGTGCAAGATCTCGATGCTGGCCGGATTTGTCCTCGCGCTGCCCGTGGTCTTCTATCAACTCTGGTTGTTCATCGCCCCGGGTCTGACCCGTCGGGAAAGGCGTATGGTGGTGCCGTTTGTCACCGCTGGAACAATGACCTTCTGCATTGGGGCCATGTTTTTTCTGACCATCATCTGGCCGGTGATCATCAACTTTTCCTTGTCTTACGAGGCCGAAGGGCTGCAAAGCTGGTTCAATATCAGCGCCTATGTCAACTTCTGCCTGCGGCTGATCCTTATCTTTGGACTGATCTTCGAACTGCCGGTCATGGCTCTGATTCTGGCCCGTTTCGGACTGGTCACCTACAAAATGCTCGCCCCTAATCGCAAGTATGCCCTGCTGGCCAGCGCCGTCGTCGCTGCCTTTCATGCTGATCTGATCACCATGTTCGTCATCATGATTCCTATTTATTTTATGTACGAAGTAAGTGTCTGGATGACCCTCATCTTCGGCAAAAAGGATACAGTGGAAGAGCCGGAAGGGCAGGAAGCATGATGGAAAAATTGTTGGCCAGCCTTCCTTGGGGGATACTGGTGATCATGTGCCTGACCTTGGGGCTGGCCCCTTTTCAGCCGCCCCATATATGGGAAAAGCTGCAGATGCTGATGCGGGGCGAGCTCGTGCGACCGATTGACTGGTTCGACCTGCTGCTGCACGCCACCCCTTGGGTGCTGCTGGGCCTTAAGGGCATGTACGCCCTGCTGCGCAAGGGGTAAAATCGACTAAATACGGCATCGGGAGAGCAAGGCATGCTGTTCATTATATGTCTTTCTATCATTTTTCAGTTCATCACCGTTATCATTTCCTTGCGTCTGATCAGGATAACTGGATATAGTCGGTCGTGGGTATTGATAGCGCTAGCTATCATGTTGATGGGAATTCGCCGATGCGTAGCCCTGTTCTGGTTGTTACAAGGCAGCACAATAAATACTCCTGATCTTGTTTTTGAAATTGTCGGCCTTCTGACCTCGGCATTGATGATGATTGGTGTGTCAAGCATTGTTCCTATTTTCATATCAATCAAACAGTCTGAAGAGGTGCAAAAAAAACTATTTGAAGATCTTCAGGCATCTATCAACAATGTTAAGGTGCTTAGCGGCATGTTACCGATTTGCAGTTCCTGTAAAAAGATTCGAGACGACCAAGGCTATTGGACACAAATAGAGTCATATATCACCGATCATTCCGAGGCGGAGTTCACGCATGGCATATGTCAGGATTGCGTAAGAAAAATATACGGTATTACAGCATGATACAGGAGGTTAACCATGACTAAATCAGAACAGAACCTCTGGGAGGCCTTTGCCGGTGAGTCCCAGGCCAACCGAAAATACCTGGCCTTTGCCCAGAAGGCAGACAGGGAAGGCTTCCCCCAGGTGGCCAAGCTCTTCCGAGCCGCGGCCGAGGCCGAGACGGTTCATGCCCACGCCCACCTACGTGCCCTGGGTGCGGTGAAAAGCACGGCCGAGAATCTGCAAGAGGCGGTGGCCGGGGAGAGCCATGAATTCAAGGAGATGTATCCGGCCATGATCGTCACGGCCAAGGCCGAGGACAATAAACAGGCCGAGCGCACCTTCACCTATGCCAACGCGGTGGAGAAAATTCATGCCGAACTCTACCAGAAGGCCTTGGATACCCTGGAGAGCCAGACGGCTGTGGACTACTTTGTCTGTATGACCTGCGGCTATACATGCGAAAAGGAGGCCCCGGAAAAGTGTCCGGTGTGCGGGGCCAACCACCGGGCCTTCAAGCAGGTCGAGTAAGTAACGGTCAGTTCATACATTGACAAAGCAGGAGGGCTCGAATATGTTCCCTGCCTGAACCGCGGGGCACATTCTTATGGAACATATTCTCCTCGAAAATCTCAAGGGCTCCATCGCCGCCAAGGAGGCCTTTGCCAATAGCCATGCCCCTACGGTTATCCGTCTGGTGCATGCCATGGCGTCCTGCCTGCGGGCTGGTGGCAAGATCATGATCTTCGGCAACGGCGGCTCCGCGGCCGATGCCCAGCACATGGCGGCGGAATTCGTCAACCGCTTTCTCATCGACCGGCCGCCACTGGCCGCCATGGCCCTGACCACTGACACCTCCGTACTCACCAGCATTGGCAACGATTTCTCTTTTGACGACATCTTCGCCAAGCAGATCGTCGCCCTGGGTAAGGAGGGAGACGTGGCCCTGGGTATTTCCACCAGTGGCAACTCCCAGAATGTCGTGCAGGGGCTGATGGCGGCTCGCGACAAGGGGTTGGTCACCGTGGCGCTCACCGGCGGCAATGGGGGCGTACTCAAAGAGCTGGCCGATTTCGTGCTTACTGCTCCGACCAGCTTCACCCCGCACATCCAGGAGGTGCACCTCTGGGTCGAGCATCTGCTTTGCCAACTGGTTGACGAAGTGCTCTTCGGATCCCTGGCCGAGGACGCCTCATGAATGAGTATTCCCCCTTAGACTTCAGCGGCCTGCATACCTATTCCATTCATGGCCGGACCAGCAAGGTGACGGTGGCTGACTTCGCCAAGCCGCTGGCTTCTGGCGCCACGATGACTGATTTCCTGGCCTCGCTGCCGAATCAGCTCATGGGCCATGACTTTCCGGAACTGGTAAACCGTTTGGCCGCGGTGCGCCAGGCGGGGCGACCGCTCCTGATCGGCATGGGGGCGCACGTCATCAAGGTCGGCCTCAATCCGCTGCTCATCGACCTGATGGAGCGTGAGGTGATTACCGGCCTGGCCTTGAACGGCGCTGGTATTGTCCATGACACTGAAATCGCCATGGCTGGCCGCACCTCCGAGGAGGTGGAGCAGGTACTGGGCACGGGCGCCTTTGGCGCGGCCCGGGAAACCGGCGAGGTGGTCAACGCCGCCATCAGCCGCGGCGCCAACAGCGACACAGGGATTGGTCAGGCGGTCGGCGAGTTTCTTCTGGAACGGAACTTTCCCCACAACGACATGAGCCTGCTGGCCTCTGCCCGCAGGCTTGGGGTGCCGGTGACCGTGCATGTGGCCATGGGCACGGACATCGTCCACATCCATCCGACCGCGGACGGAGCGGCCATCGGCAAGGCTGGCCACCAGGATTTTCGGCTGTTTTGCGCCATGGTCGCCGACCTGGAGGGCGGAGCCTACCTCAATTTCGGTTCAGCCGTGCTGTTGCCCGAGGTTTTTTTAAAAGCCCTTACCGTGGCACGCAACCTTGGGCACACGGTTGACCACTTTGTTACAGCCAACTTTGATTTTATCCGCCACTATCGACCGACCACCAATGTGGTCAACCGACCCACGGCCTCGGGCGGCAAGGGCTATAACGTCACCGGCCACCATGAGCTTATGATCCCGCTGCTGGCCGCGGCCCTCAAGGCGAAGTTGGGCTGATCCAACTCGGGTTGTGCCGCCTGCGTCGGCGGGAAGCGCGGCACCTGCCGGTGACTTCGGCGCCAACAGACAAGGATGGAATTATGCGCGCGACAATTAGACTAGGAACCAGAAAGAGCCTGTTGGCCCTGACCCAGTCTACCATGATCAAGGATTTTATCGAGAAGCAGCATGCCGGGATCAAGGTCGAACTGGTCAAGATCGTTACCAAGGGTGACAAGATCACGGACGTGCCCCTGGCCATGGTGGGTGGCAAGGGGTTGTTCGTCAAGGAGATCGAGGAGGCCATGCTGCGCGGGGAAATCGACATGGCGGTCCATTCCATGAAGGATATGCCCGCTGAATTGCCAGAGGAACTCTGCCTCGGCGTGGTGCCCAAACGCGAGGATCCGCGTGATGCCTTTCTTGCCAAACATTTTGCCTCGGTGCATGATCTGCCCAAGGGCGCCAGGGTAGGCACCAGCAGCCTGCGCCGCAAGGCCCAACTATCCCACCTGCGCGCCGACCTCAACATTGTCGATCTGCGCGGCAACCTAGACACGCGCATGCGCAAGCTGGACGAGGGTGAATTCGAGGCAGTGATCCTGGCCGCCGCCGGGCTTAACCGCCTGGGCTTTAGCGACCGCATCACCGGCTACTTCTCGGTTGAGGAGATGCTGCCCTCCGTGGCCCAGGGCGCCCTGGGTATCGAGGTGCGCAAGGATGACCGGGAAATCCATGAGGCGCTGGCCTTTCTCAACCATCCAGACACCGCCGTGGCCGTGCGCGCCGAACGCGCCTTTTTACATCGACTGGAAGGAGGCTGCCAGGTACCGCTGGGCTGTTTTGTCCAGGTGCATGGTGCCGACCTGACCCTAAGCGGTCTGATTGCCTCGGTGGATGGTTGCGAGGTGGTGAAAAAAACCATGGCTGGCAAGGTGGCTACCCCGGAAGAGTGCGGCCGCCTGCTGGCCGAAGACCTGCTCGCCATGGGCGGCGGTGCCATTCTGGCCAAGGTGTATGGCCGAGATTTTTCCTGATTTTTAAAAATAAGTCCTATAAGACCTATTATGACCTATATGACCCAAAAAGCCCAGCCCACCAGGATCGGCAAGGTCTATCTGGTAGGCGCCGGGCCTGGCGATCCCACTTTGATCACGGTACGCGGGCAAAATCTGCTGGCCCGGGCCGAGGTGGTGGTCTACGACTATCTTGCCAGTTCCAAGTTGCTCAGGCATGTGCCCAAGGATGCCGAATTCATCTATGCCGGCAAACGAGGTGGCGGCAAGCACACCCACACCCAGGACGAGATCAATCAGATCCTGGTTGATCATGCCTTGGCCGGTAAAAACGTGGTTCGTCTCAAGGGCGGCGACCCCTTTATCTTTGGCCGGGGCGGCGAGGAACTCGAGGTACTGGCCGAGCATAACATTCCCTTTGAGGTGGTGCCAGGCGTAACCTCGGCCACGGCAGCCGCCACCTATGCCGGCGTGCCCATCACCCATCGGGGCTACACCTCGTCGGTGGCCTTTATCACTGGCCACGAAGACCCTACCAAGACCGAGACCAGCATCGACTGGGACAAGATCGCCACCGGCGTCGGCACCCTGGTCTTTTATATGGGGATCAAGAATCTGGCATCCATCGCCACCAACCTTATCAATGCTGGCCGCGCGGCCAGCACGCCAGTGGTGGTGGTCCGCTGGGCCTCCACCCCGATCCAGCGCTCCGTGGTCGGCACCCTGGCCGACATTGCCGACCGGGTCAAGGCCGAGGGCATTACCCCGCCTGCCCTGGTGGTAGTCGGTGAGGTGGTGCAACTGCGGGACAAAATCAACTGGTTTGAAAAGCGGCCCCTGTTCGGCAAAAGGGTCATGGTGACCCGCACCCGGGAACAGGCCTCGGAACTGGTCAACCTGCTGGAAGAGCAAGGCGCCGACGTGCTGGAGCGGGCCACCATCAGCATCCAGGATCCGGACTCCTGGGCCCCCCTTGACCAGGCCCTGGCAAAGCTGAATCAGTACGACTGGGTGTTGTTCACCAGCCTGAACGCAATACGGAATTTCTTTGGGCGTCTGCACGCGCAAGGCAAGGACGCCCGCGCCTTTGGCCCCGCAAGGATCGGCGTGGTGGGCAGCGCCACGGCCGAGGCCCTGCAAGAATATGGTCTACTGGCAGACCTGGTGCCGGCGAAATTCACCAGCGAGGGGTTGTCGGAAAGCCTGGTTGGCATTGGAGTGGCTGGCAAATCCATCCTGATTCCCAGGGCAGCCAAGGCCCGCGAGATACTCACCGACACCTTGGAGCAGGCCGGGGCCACAACCGAGGCAGTGCCAGTCTATCAGAATGTCAGGCCGAGCGGTTACGACGAACAACTGCGCCAGGAACTGACCGAGGGGTGCATTGACGTGGTGACCTTCACCAGTTCGTCAACCGTCACCAACTTCCTGCACATGTTGAATGAAAAGGATCCGGGAAAACTGGCGGAACTGCTACAGCACACGGCCATTGCCGCCATAGGGCCGATCACCGGCCAGACCGTGCGTGATAACGGCCTGGCGGTCGCCATCCAGCCGGCCACCCATACCATTCCCGCCTTGGTCGAGGCCATTGTGCGCCATTTTGCCGGCTGAAGGTTTTGTGGACTGAGTGGACGTGGTGGACAGGAGAGTGGACGTCCACCTTGTCCACCACGTCCACCTAGTCCACCAAGCGCTAACCCGGCAACATATCCATGCCGATATCGCAGGCCGGGGCCGAATGGGTAAGCCTGCCAACCGAGATGAGGTCCACCCCGGTTTCAGCGATGGCCCGGACATTTTCCAGGGTTACACCTCCCGAGGCCTCAACCATTGCCCGCTGACCGATAAGCTTAACCGCCTGCCGCATGATAGAGATATCCATGTTGTCGAGCATGATGATGTCCACCCCGGCCTCCAGACATTCCTCCACCTGCCCCAGGGTCTCGGCCTCCACCTCGATGCGCAAGGTATGGGGCGCTCGCTCCCTTACCGCGACCACCGCCTTGCCGATGGAGCCGCAGGCCATGATATGGTTATCTTTAATGAGCACGCCGTCGGCCAGATGGAAACGATGGTTGTTGCCGCCGCCGGCCCGTACCGCGTATTTTTCCAGCATCCGCAGCCCTGGCGTGGTCTTCCTCGTATCAACAATCTTGACCGGCAGCGGAGCAACCGCGCGGACGTAACGGTCAGTCAAGGTAGCAATGCCACAGAGCCGCTGGGCCAGATTGAGGGCCACCCTTTCGCCCAGCAAAAGCGAGGCTACCGGACCCTGCACAACCAGCAGACGCTGGCCTGCCTGCGCCAGGGTGCCGTCCGCTACGCTGTCGCGGCAGCGAATCTCCGGATCGACAATCTCAAACACCAGAGGCACCAGCATCCCAAAGCCGCAGGCCACCAACTGGGTCCGGGCCGCGAAAACCGCGCTGCCCATCTGCATACCAGAAAAAATCGCCTCAGTGGTGATATCGCCGGCGCCGATATCCTCCCGCAGGAAGCCCTCAATCTGCCCTCTCAGGGTTAAACGGTTCATGTCTGCTCCTGTACCGCGCGCCCCAGGGTGTGTCAAGAAAAAGCGCATATCCTGGGGGTCCAATTCCCGGTATGTGATAGAATGTTGCCAAGCGTTACGCTTCCTGGTAAAAAGAAGGAATACAACTCCTTACCTGTCTTTGCTCGTCAATCAATGGGGGAAGTTAAGATGCCGCAAGGCGCTCGACCGACAACGCGTGTCCATCAAGAACACTCTCCTGGCAACCGTTCATCATCAGGCAATTCGAAAGCAAGAGAGAGGAGCATAATGCAAAAGAATACTTGCCGATTGGCCGTCATTACCAGCTTAGTCCTTGTCGTGCTTACCCTGCTTGCTGGGTGCGCGACCAACCAAGGCGCGAATAACGCCGAGAAACGCTATGTGGTCGGGCAGCAGGACGTTGAGAAACGCTTCGTTGTCGGCGAGGATGCCGCAACCAGCCGTTATCTGGTGGATGAAAAACGGCCGTCGCCTAAGGTGGCGGTTGCGCCGCCCGTGGTTGCCGAGGCTGCCGGTGAGGTCATCCCGGTTGACGGCGAAATGGCGGAGGAGTTCAAAAAGGCGGTTTCCACCAGTGATCTGGAGAAATTCATCGCCACTCACAAGCCAGACGAGCTGGCCTTTGTGGCCGTGCAAAAGCTGGCAAAACCCTACCTCAGCATCAAAGACTGGCAGGGCGCCAGTAGCGTGTTCACGTTACACCGCGCGCAATTTCCCGGCATGGAGAGCCGCTTTGACAGTATCATCGGCATGCTGCATGCCGCGGCCAGAAACCTGACGGTTACAAATCTCGGTCCTGACGTCAACACCCCTGGAGAGGAGTATCATCCGGTCCTCGGCGGCCAAGGCAACATGCTTTACTTTGCCAGGGATATCGGCACGCTGGGAGGCGAAAACATCCTGGTCTCGGCCCATGATGGCGCAAAGTGGGGCACGGCGGCCGACATGGGCCGGCCGGTTAACACCGCCACCCACGAGGTGCCATTGGGCGTCTCGCTTGACGGCACCCTCCTCACCCTGTTCGGCAACTACTCAAACTCCTTTGGCCGCGGCGACATCTACTATGCGGTGCAGGAAGATGAGTGCTGGAGCGAGGTTGGCCACTATCAAGCGCCGATCAACACCGAGCATTTTGATTCCGACGCCATGCTGCCAGCGGACGGTAAAACCATGCTGTTCGTCTCGGATCGTCCTGGTGGCGTCGGCGAGATGCATAAAAAAGGTGAATTCTTCCATGGCGGCTTTGGCGGCAATACCGATATCTATGTAATCGTTCAAACCGAGACCGGCCAAACGGCCATCAACCTTGGTCCCGTTATCAACACCCCGTACAGCGAATATTCGCCTTACCTGAGTGCCGACGGCAAGACTTTCTACTTCAGTTCCGACGGCCATGGTGGGCTTGGCGGTCTTGACGTCTTCAAGGCGACGCGCACCAGCGACACCTCCTGGACCGAGTGGAGCGAGCCGGTCAACCTGGGCAAGGACATCAACGGCCCCTTGGACGACTGGGGTTATCAGATCGCCACCTCTGGCAAGCTCGCCTACTTTGCTACCAACAGCAGGATCGACGGCTATGGCGGCAATGATCTCTATGCCATTGAGATGCCGGTGGAAGTCAGGCCAAATCCGGTCACCACGGTCTCGGGCCGCGTTCTCGACCCGGACGGCAATCCTATCCCCGGGGCCACCGTGGTCTGGAACGATCTCACCCTCAACCGCGAAATTGGCAAGTCTGCCAGCGCGCCGGTGACCGGACAGTACCTGATCGCCCTGCCAGCCGGACACAACTACGGCTTTTACGCGGACAAGGAAGGCTATGTCGGCAAGTCCGAGAATCTCGACCTGACCAACAAGACCACGTTTACGGAATACCATATGGATATCATCCTGCATCCCGTGGAACAGTTGGACCAGGTGGTCATTCGCCTCAACAATATCTTCTTCGATTTTAACAAGGCCACCCTGAAGGAGGCCTCGATCCTGGAACTCAACCGCTGGGTAAAGTTCCTTGGCAAGTACACGAACGTCAAGGCCGAGTTCCAGGGGCATGCCGACTGGATTGGTAGCGATGCCTACAACCAGAAACTTTCCACCCTGCGCGCCCAGGCAGTGGTCGACTACCTGGTGCGGCAAGGGGTGACCAGCACCCGGGTCAAGGGGATCGGATTTGGTGAAAGCCGGCCAGTGGACAGTAACGAGACCGAGGAGGGTAGGGCGCGGAACCGCCGGGTGGAGATCCATTTCCAGACCGTGCAGCCCTAAAAAGTATTTGCTTTTGTACAATGAAAAGGGCCGGCGTTTGCCGGCCTTTTTCATTGCCGGTCTTCAGGACTAAAGATGTTGCTGCCGCAAGGCCTCGTAGAGGACAATGGCCGTTGACATGGCGAGATTGAGACTGCGGATGTTGGGGTTGCTCATGGGCAGGGTGGCGCATTGCGGCGCATACCAGTCGAGCAGCGATTCCGGCAACCCCCTGGTTTCGGGGCCAAAGACCAAAAAATCGCCAGGGGTGAAATCGCACGCCGTGTAAGGACGGGTGGTCTTGGTGGTGAAGAGGAACAGCCGGTTCTCAGCCGTGTGGTCGAGAAAATCGTCCAGGCTGTCCCAGTACTGGATGCGGACAAACTCCCAATAATCGAGGCCAGCCCGTTTCAGATGCTTGTCGTCAATGGTGAAGCCAAGCGGCCTGACCAAGTGAAGAATGCTGTCCGTGGCTCCGCAAAGCCGGGCAATGCTGCCGGTGTTCTGCGGTATGCGGGGCTCCACGAGAACAATGTTAAAAGCAGTAGCGAAATTCATCGGTAACCTGTGTAACAGAGAAGGCCGCTGCTTTCAAGATGATTTGCTTATGATCGCCGTCTGAGCGACCGGCGTAAGCAAAAGGTGTTGACGAACCGGGGAGAATTTCTATATGTTGCTTTGTTTTTCTTACGACAACCTTATGTGGCTTGACGCGGCATATTCCGACCGGGCCGGCCGATTTGCCTTATCGTAGTAATCGTAGCAGGGAGTCATTTCAACTATGGCATTGATCGTACAGAAATTCGGCGGAACCTCGGTGGCCAATCCCGAAAAGATCAAGGCAGTGGCCCGACGCGTACTCGGTAAGGCCATGGAGGGCAATCAGATGGTCGTGGTGCTGTCCGCCATGGCCGGGGAAACCAACCGCTTCGTGGCCCTGGCCCAGCAGATGCAGGATTTTCCAGATCCGCGCGAGATGGATGTCCTGCTGGCTACCGGCGAACAGGTGACCGTGGCCCTCTTTGCCATGGCTGTTAAGGGTGCTGGTCATGATGCGGTCTCCCTGCTCGGGGATCAGGTCAAGATCAAGACCGATACCATGCACACCAAGGCGCGCATCCTCTCCATTGACAGCGACAATCTCCGCCGCTATCTGGACCAGGGTAAAATTGTCGTAGTGGCCGGTTTCCAAGGGGTGACAGAGGAAGACGACCTCACCACGCTTGGCCGTGGCGGTTCAGATACCACGGCCGTGGCCCTGGCCGCCGCACTTGCGGCCGATCAGTGCGAGATCTTCACCGATGTGGAAGGGGTCTACACCGCTGATCCGAATGTCTGCAACAATGCACGCAAAATCGAGCGCATCTCCTACGATGCGATGCTGGAGTTGGCCAGTCTTGGCGCCAAGGTGCTGGATATCCGTTCAGTAGGCCTGGCAAAACGCTATAAAGTCCCGGTGCATGTCCGCTCCACCTTTACGGAGACCGAAGGTACCTGGGTGGTTGAGGAGGATGATCAGATGGAATCGATGGTGGTATCCGGGGTGACATACAGCAAGGGCGAGGCTCGCATCACCTTGAGCGCGGTCAAGGACACGCCCGGCATGGCGGCCAGGATCTTCACGCCTATCTCCCAGGCCGGGATCGTCGTTGACATGATCATTCAGAATACCCGGGCCGGTGATCTTACGGACCTGACCTTTACCGTGGCCAGCAGTGACTATGAACGGACCATCGGGATGGTGGAGGAGATTGTTGCCACCATTGGCGCGGAAAAGGTGACCGGCTCCAAGGGCATTGCCAAGGTCTCCATTGTCGGCGTCGGCATGCGAAATCATGCTGGTATCGCCGCGCAGATGTTCTCCGTCCTCTCTCGGGAGGGCATCAATATTCAGATGATCAGCACCTCCGAGATCAAGGTTTCCTGCGTGGTGGAAGAAAAATACACCGAACTAGCGGTACGGGCCCTGCACGATGCCTTTGGCCTGGGAAATAATAATCCGGCAATGGCGGAGTGAAACAAGGCCGGGCAATAAAATTGCTCCGGCGACCCCTTTTTGGTGCCAGCATGAACCAGCCAGTGACGGTATACGATACCACCCTGAGGGACGGAACCCAGGCCGAGAACTTCAACCTGTCGGTGGAAGACAAGATCCGGGTCAGCCTCAAACTCGATGAGCTGGGTATCGATTTCATCGAGGGCGGCTGGCCTGGTTCCAACCCCAACGCGGCGGCCTATTTCGAGGAGATCCGTCGTTACGACCTGCATCACGCTCAGGTTTCTGCCTTTGGCTCCACCCGTAACTTCAAACATCCGGCCGAGCAGGATCCCAACCTGCAGGCCCTGCTCGCCGCCAAGACTCCGGCCATCACTATCTTTGGTAAAACCTGGGGTATCCATGTCAGCGAGGCGTTGCGTATCGGCCTGGACGACAACCTGCTGATCATCGAGGAGTCGTTGCGCTTTCTCCTGCCGCACGTCAAATATCTCTTTTATGACGCTGAACATTTTTTCGACGGCTTCAAGGACAACCAGGATTACGCCCTGGCCACCTTGGACCGGGCCGTGGCCGGCGGCGCCCAGTGCCTGGTGCTCTGCGACACCAACGGCGGCACCCTGCCCACCGAAATTCCGGCTATCATGGCTCAGGTGCAGCAGCACTTCAAGGGGCGCGAACAGCCGGTGCCGCTTGGCATCCACGCCCACAACGATTCCGAGACCGCGGTGGCCAATTCCCTGGTTGCCATTTCCTGCGGCGCCACCCACGTACAGGGCACCATCAACGGCTTTGGCGAGCGCTGCGGCAACGCCAACCTGACCTCCATCATCCCGGCGCTGGCCTTGAAGCAGGGTCGGGCGTTCACGGCCAGCGCCCATCTCGACATGCTGGCCTCGGTTTCCAGGTTCGTTAACGAGATCGCCAACCTGCCACACAACAAATATCAGCCGTATGTTGGCGCCTCGGCCTTTGCCCACAAGGGCGGCGTGCATGTCAGCGCGGTGAAGCGCAACCCCCTGACCTACGAGCACATTGTGCCGGAAAAGGTGGGCAACATCCGCCGCATCCTCATCTCAGACCAGTCTGGTCGCAGCAATGTGCTGCACAAGGCCAAGAAATTCGGCATTGACCTGGAGAGCCATGACCCACGGGTAACCTCCATTCTCAACCAGTTGAAAGAGTTGGAAAACCAAGGGTTTCAGTTCGAGGGCGCCGAGGCCTCCTTCGAGCTTCTCATGCGACGGGCCTTGGGCATTCAGTCCCGCTATTTCGAGCTGCATGGCTTCCGGGTCATCAATCAGAAGAGCAGCGTTGACAACCTTATGCAGGCCGAGGCCACCATTCGCATCGAGGTGGGCGGAGAGAACGTACACACCGCCGCCCTGGGTCACGGCCCGGTCAATGCGCTCGACAATGCCCTGCGCAAGGCGCTGCTCCGTTTCTACCCGCAGCTTGAAGAGATGCGGCTCGATGACTACAAGGTGCGAGTGCTGGGCAGCGAGCACGGCACCGGCGCCCTGGTGCGCGTCCTCATTGAGTCGTGCGATCAGGAGAGCCGCTGGGGCACGGTGGGGGTTTCCCACGATATCCTGGAGGCCAGTTGGCAGGCCCTGGTGGACGGGATTACCTACAAACTGATGAAGGATGAGCTTAAATCAAAAAAGTAGGGCAGGGCGGCAGGGGGGTGACGATTCCGGAGCACCTCCTTACTGCGAGGCCCACTACTGGCGCCTGCTGGTACTTTTTGGCCTCGCTCTCCTGATCCTCGGCCTGCATGGTATTTTCCATTTTGGTGCTTGGTTTACCCGGCAAGACCTTACACCTCCCACGCTTTACGACAGGATGGTCTGGACAACCGGACTTCCAGATGGGGATGGCCTCTGCCAGGTGGAATGGCTGGAGAAGGTCTTCGGAATGCCTCGGGAAGAGTTGCCGCGCCTGGC